>DAIDAH010000114.1 GCA_027310735.1 Methylotenera sp.
CTTTACAAGTCAGGCGCGCAGAATGCAATTGTCGTTTGATTGATTATTTCTCAACCGAGATGGTTAAATTTTATAAAGTTAGGAGAATTGAGTATGAAAATCTACAACCCATTATTAGCTTTAGCATTTGTGGCGATGCCATTTGTTAGTCATGCCGAACCAATGGATAAACCACATTGTGATCATTCGCCTGCGATGCAGTTCGGCGCAGGAAAACTGCATGAAGGTATGCCGCCATATCTGGCAGGGCTGGATTTATCTGATGCGCAGCAAGATAAGGTATTTGCGTTGATGTATCCACTGATGCCGCAGATGCGTGAGCATGGCAAACAACGTCATCAGTTAATGAATGAGCTGCATAAGCTATCAAGTGCTGAAGTTTTTGATGAAGCTAAAGCAAAGCAGATTTCTGACAAACTTGCAGGTCTTGAGAAAGACGCAATGTTTAAGCGCGCGCAAATAGATAGTCAAATATTTGCTATTTTGACACTCGAGCAGCGTAAACAATTATTGGAGAAAAAGCCGTTTCAGCCAGTAGCTTTTCATAGAGGTGCATCTCAATATCACACACAAAATGTACGGCCTGAAATGAATGATATGTAAACTGGAGCGAGCCAGTGTATATAGGTATATAGCAAGCCCATAGTGTATGGCACTTGCTATATACCTTAATCCTAAGCGGTTGTGCTTACTACGTTTCCTGTAGCGCCATGACCAGACAAGCTGCTTGACAATGTCTTTAAGAATGCCTCTAAGTCACTACTGCTGGAAGATGTTTTTCCTAAAGCACTCATCAAATCACTAAAGCTGGATGTTAATGCAGCGCTGTCTGAGCTTGTTGAGCTACTGTCTGACGATGAGCTGCTGCTAGAACTGCTTAATTGAGCGATCAAACTTTGCAATTTGCTCTCCATGTCACCGCCACCCATACCCATTGGCGGCGGTGGTGGCATATCGCTAGAGTTTGATGGGGGTTTACTTGTTGAGCTATTTGAATTGCTTTGAGATTGCAGTGCTGCCAGTAAGTTTTGCATGAAGGTACTCAATGCGGCGGTTGCATCACTGCTGGAGGTAGTGTCTGAGCTTGAATCCGTATTGCTGGCTGATGATGTGCCTGAAGTGTCGGAGCCGCTTAATATCGAAGATAGTCCGTTAGAAATTCCCGCTGCTTTAAGTGCGCTATCAATCGCACCTAGTAAGCCGCCGCCATCTTTACCTTGACGCGATTCATCGGTTGGTTTGAGGCGAGCTGAATTGCTTGAACTGGCTTGTGAGGTTTGATAGATGCTATTTGTGGATGAAACACTGTTAATGCTAGTCATAATAATCGCTCCTAAGTGAGTTAAATATACAAAAAACCACCTTATTGATGAAGCGACATTCGGCTATATATTTTCTACGCACGAACGGCGTGGAGTGTGAATGTGGTTTCATCAAAAACAGTAGCCAAGTAGATGACTCGGTGAAGTGGCATACAAATATAAGTTCGTATTTTCCGAATATACCTGCTTGATTAGTGCATATGAATCTGTGCTCCTATGCGCTAATTTGGTATGTTAATTTACTATAACTTATTGAATTATTTGTTAATTTATGTAAAGTTGTGTAAAGAGTATTACTTTTTTGTGATAAAAGAACTTTAAAGTGACTTTAGCTAGGATATTTATTTGATCGGTGATGGATTTCTCATGGCGAGTATGTTTGTGTATTTCTAACTTTGGGGCTGAGCATTGCGTATTAAGGCATTTGTCCTGCCTTAATACGCAACCTTAATCTGCAGCTAGGTAGGTTACCTGATTGAAAAAGACTTCTAAACAGAAGCGCGTATCAGTGTCACCGCCGCATTCTTTGCGCGTTTAGCCGCGCCGACTCCTGGGCTTAGTCGTTCAACTAAAGCTGCGCCTTCAAACAGTATCGTTAGTTGTTGCCCTAGTGCTTCTGGGTCTTTAGCGCCTGCGCTAGCGGCGATTTTAGATAGGTAGCCTTGTAGCTCAACAGCCAGAACAGCAGAGTATTGATT
The DNA here is from genome assembly GCA_027310735.1 of Methylotenera sp. Taxonomy (GTDB): domain Bacteria; phylum Pseudomonadota; class Gammaproteobacteria; order Burkholderiales; family Methylophilaceae; genus Methylotenera. The sequence goes on from DAIDAH010000114.1 coordinate 2,021, forward strand.
GATTGGGTGTGCAGGGTCTGGAAACTCGATTGAAGCGATGTGAAATGGTAGGCCGTGAAACTCTGGGGTCATAATCCATTGCTCTACAAGCTCGCATAGCTCAATAAGAATTTCTAGTGAATTTGCTTTTTTAGAGCTGAGTCTTAAGTTTAACCATGCATAGAATCGATCAGATTTTTCTCTGAGGTAAGCTGTAATGAGCAAGTTCTTACTTGGAAAGTGTCTGTATAACGTGGCTTTTGCAATGCCGGATTCTGCAATGATGGTGTCAACACCAGATGCTTGGATGCCTCGGGATTCAAAAAGACTAGTTGCAGTTGCAAGTATTTTATCGCGCATTTTCATTTTATTTCCTTATAACCTATTACCCGTAGATGCAATTGGATGCATTAATTCTTGTGGGTATAAGCAATTGACGTAACCTAAAGCCAGCCTTAAGTTTTCGACATGCTGCACTTCAACGGTGCCGTTGTTAATGAACATTAAAAAGGCTTGCCTTTGTTCCGGTGGCAACATCGCGGCCTGTGGTAGTTGGCAAGTACCACTTTTCATTTTGTTATATGCGAGTAACAGTGTGCTAATCGTGACGGGGTCTGTGGCACCTTCTGCAGTAGCAATAGGCGAGTCTGGTTGCTTATGGCTAGCGGTGTGAGTTTGCATATTTAAAACTGCCGTCACACTCAGAGATGTCACCAAAATTGTAGTGGTTAGGCCGATTAAAAAAGACTGCTTCTTAATTTGGGTGTTTAAAAAGGTTTGTATAGATTGGCTGACTAACTGCCAAGCTTTATCTGAACCAGTTTGCGCCTGAACTTGTATCGCTCCAATTGCCAAAAAGAGAAGTTGATCGGACATGATTTCAGGGTATTTCACAGAGGCTCTGTTGATTGCAAGTTGTATCATTTCTTTAAGTAAATTCACATCTTCAATAGATAAATCTATCGATTGCTCATCAGTCTTTTTTCTGGAAATTCTTTCAATATTCCAGTGGCTTAGCCGATTTGAAAGCGCCAATAGACTGGCATTAGATTTCGTTGCGTCACTGCTCCTATCCCTACGAAATCCTAATGAACCCAGATAACTGATGATCATGTACTTAAGGCCCTCAGTTTGGAGGCTATGAATTTGGCTCAATGTAAATACTCCTAAAAATTCACTTGCATAGTTAAGAACTCTTCAATTAGACTGTAATTAAGTGAACAGACCTGTCTTATTTTATATTGAAAGTCAATTCATTGCAATTGAAAGTAGCTAAATACAATCGGGCGCACCCTTAAAATCGGACGCACCTTAAAAAATATTAATTTTATATAGGATTATCATGCATACAGCAACCACCGATATACAGTTAGCCGACTGGCGCAGCCATGCTTTAACGCTAGAAAATGAAGTTAAAAAGGTGATCGTAGGGCAAGATAAAGCGATACGCCTGATGAACATCGCCATATTTGCCCGCGGACACGTATTGCTTGAAGGCGGTGTTGGTGTTGGTAAAACCACCCTGCTCCAATCGATTGCCCGATGCATCGGTGGCGCCTATGAGCGCATTGAAGGTACCGTCGATTTGATGCCGAATGACCTCATTTACCACACCTACCTAGGTGAAGATGGCCGACCACAAATAGATGAAGGACCACTATTACGTGCCGGAGAAAATCTCTCGGTATTCTTCTTCAATGAAATAAATCGGGCCAGACCGCAAGTGCATGCACTGATGTTACGCGTCATGGCAGAAAAGCACTTGTATGCTTTCAAAAAAGAATACCGTCTACCGCACATGGTTGTGTTTGCTGACCGAAACCAAGTCGAAAAAAATGAAACCTTCGAAATTCCATCCGCGGCACGCGACCGTTTTATGATGGAGATCCCTATCGACATTCCTGCCGATCGCGAATTAAGAAAAGCCTTGATGTTCGATGTTAAGTATCAGCATGCAGAAAGCCTGACGAAACAAGTTGCATCCAATGTGCTGCAGTTTGATCAGCTCAATGGCTTCTCCGACATTCTACAAAGCCATATTCAATCCAGCGATGCGCTTGAAGAATATGCGCTGGATTTATGGGAATCTACCCAGCACCCAGAAAAGTTTGGCATCAAGCTCGATAGCGTAGATGTGAATCGCCTGATTCACACCGGTGCCAGCCCACGCGGCATGGGTATGTTGCTCAAGGCGGCACGTGTGCATGCCTGGCTCATGAATCGAGAGAGTCTATACCCTGAAGATATTCACGCCGTGTTTCATGAACTCATTGCGCATCGTCTGGTATTCAACGCGATGTATGAAAACCGCAGAACAGTATTGGCGCGAGAATTGACGACGCAAATTCTGAGCACAGTCGCGGTGCCCTCTCAAACACGCTCAGCACCAGCTAAAGCCGCATGATTCCCGCCTACGCCAAACCGTTTACTTACCAAATTCCTTGGAAGTCGAATAGCGTGCACTACGGCAATCACCGCGGCACACAACGCGGCCTGGGCTTTGAGTACAGGGGCAATGTGCCGCTCATTGATTACCCTGATGCCAGACGCATGGACTTGCGTCAGACATTGCGAGATCCTTATGAGCAGGTGCAGGTCAAGCTATTCAATCAGGACAATACTACGCCGATATTTGCGGTATGTGATCTCTCAAGCTCCATGCAATTCAAGGGCAAGCTCAGAAAGCTGGATCAAGCAAAGGAAATAGCGGCATCCATTGCATACTCGGCATTTGAGACTGGTGATGTTTTTAGCATCATCAGCTACAACCAGCATGTGATTGAAGACTACACACTGCCTTTAAGCCATCATGTCCATCAGTCATTCGAGGTCATTGAGCAGTTAAGTGACTATCAGGCAATGCGGGTTGGCGCTGAAGGCATATTGGAAGTGCCGCAATACCTGAGCCAGCATAAAGGCTTGGTATTCTGGATTTCAGATTTCCACATGCCGCTTGAACTGATCGAGCAAGCCTTCAACGCCATGTCTGTGCATCAGGTTGTCCCAGTAGTGCTGTGGGATGATCAGGAATACAAGTCACTGCCCAAGTTTGGCTTTGGCAACATGATAGACCCTGAAAGCGGACTGAACAGAACCATCTTTTTTAGAGATGCGGTACGGGTGCAATTTGAAGAGGCTTTTGCGGCCAGAAAACAGGCACTAGAAAACCTATTCTCTAGCTTTGACAGCCAAGCCATCTATCTGAGCGGTAAGTTTGATCCTGAAGAGATGTCGCATTATTTTGAACAGTTTATGAGCTAGTGAGTTTAAAACTAGTGACTTAAAACCAGTAAAACATAAAAAGAGCCTATGAAAAACCTAATGATTAAATTTGCCCTATCCGCAAGCCTGCTATTGCTGGCTGCCAGCGCATCAGGACAAACGCTTGATGTAAAGATATTAAACTTGACTAATCCTGCACAAAGCAACGGCATTCAAGTGGGGGATGTGCTGAATCGCACCGTAGAAATAGAAGTCGATTCACAGTATCAACTCTCTAAAGCAGCATTACCTTTGAAAGGTGAAAATAGAGATGGAATTGAACTATCCGACCTCACGTTTAAATCTACACAACACGATAAGAAGAGCATCTATACGATAGCACTGCGCTATCAGGTGTTTGCCAGCGCAGCCAAGCCCGTTGTGATGCAGTTGCCGGAAGAGCAGTTTACGTTCACAGGCGGCACGCAAGCGTTATCCGTTAATGTGCCTGTCTGGCACTTCTGGTTCTCACCGTTAGTTGCTGAAGGCATCACTAACGCAAAAGACAATCTGCAACCGCAATATAAGCCAGCATTGATTGACCTGAGTGCACATTACACCCGACTTTTACTTTCTCTGGCTTTGCTAGCAACTGGCTTACTTGGCCTGATTTATGTGAATGCAGATAAACGCTGGCTGCCCTTTATGAATGGCGATTTCGCCCAAGCACACCGAAGCATCAAGAAGCTACGTAGTGATCAAGCAAGTACCAGGCAGGCTTTGATGTATATGCATCAGGCGTTTAATCAAATTTATGGTGCAAATCTATTTGCCAATGAACTGGATCAGTTTTTAGTGGTGAATCCGAAGTTCCTGAAATTGAAAGAGGACATCAGAATATTCTTTGCACAATCTAATGCAGCCTTATTTGCTGGCCATACGCAAACCAGTCATCAGAAAAGTAGCGAGCAATATATGGGCGAGCTGATTACATTAAGCAAACGCTTAAGAGATTGCGAGCGAGGCGTTTAAATGACGATATTACAGCCTTGGGCACTGCTGCTGTTGCCGCTAGTTGCCATGCCGTTTTTATTCAAAAGCCACCAAGGGCAGATGTACTCCTGGTTGGAAATCGTGCCTGAAGATAAGGTTTCAGATATTACTAACTTTTTGATTAAAGTGATTACAGCCCTGATCTTGGCCAGTGTTGTGTTGGCACTCGCCTCGCCACAAGGTGCCAATAAAAAGGTACAGAAAGTCGGTAAAGGCGCGCAGACAGTGCTGGTGATCGATCGAAGTGTGAGTATGGACCAGCCTTTTGCTGGCAGTATTGATGGGCATGCTGCCGAAATCAAGTCGGCAGCGGCGAGGCGACTCATTACCAACTTCATTGACTCGCGGCCGGACGATATGATGGGCGTGGTTGGCTTTACTAACTCAGCGCTATATGGCACCAAGATCACGACCAATCGTGATGCCATTCACTCGGCTATTCATGCCGCTACGGGGCCTGCGCTGAATCAAACCAATATCGGTGCTGGTGTCACAGAGGCAATCACGCTGTTTGATAACATTCAGAGCTCGGGTTCTCGGGCCATTATTTTACTATCTGATGGTGCTGGCAAACTTAGCCCTCGCGTTAAACGCAAAATATCCGAGCAGTTTGCCAATAAGAAATTGAATCTGTACTGGATCGTGTTGCGAGAGCCGGATGATATTAGTATTTTTACCAAGAAAATCTATGCCGAAGGCAGTGCGCCGGATGCCATTGTGCTGGATCAATACTTCAAGTCACTCAAAATAAAATACAAGGCTTTTGAAGCTGATGACCCAACGACATTGCAGTCTGCATTGCAATATATTGACTCAAAAGAGAAAAACACGATTCAGTACTCAGTGAATGTGTCTGGGCGTGACTATTCAAGGAGCTTGATTGTCTTGGCACTGGTATTAAGTTTGTTCATATTGATCATCAAGAATTTAAGGGTGCATTCATGGTAAAGCATATAAAACGAAGTAATCTCATTTTTGGATTTTTTCTGGCAACAGGTTTAATTGGGCTCGGTTGCGAGGGTTATTTGTATCAAAAAATTGATGCTGTGAACCGTGCTATATTAGCCGACAAACAGATTGTTGGAGATGACTTCCCTTACCAGAAAAAATTTGCTGCGGCTTTTGATCAAGGTGCGAAGAGTGATTACAAGCATGCTATACAGACTTATGGACAATTGTTAGAGATGTCGCCAACGCCTGTTGAGCAAGCCAAAATCCAATACAATATTGCGAACAGCCTATTCTTATCGGGCTTGATTCGTAGAATTAATGATGACGGCACATTACAAGATGACGCACGATATGCTTACATTCAAGCGAAAATGGCTTATGAGCAATCATTAAGATTAGCGCCGATGTCGCCAGCGACAAAGTTTAATCTCAGTCTATTGCAATCAGTCATGGCTAGAAACATGAAAGCAGCACCTAAAGACCAATCTACCATGGAATTAAGTAACTTGCCGATTGGTTTGCCATGAAGAAGCTTATAGCGTTTATCAAAGAGAATTATGAAACGGTACTTTATTTAGCTGCGGCTGTCTTTTTGCTGTTGGCGCTCATTAAACCCGAGATTCAATTGAAGCAAGAGGTGCATAATTATTTGCTTGTGGCAGATGTGTCACAAAGCATGAATGCTGAAGATGTTAAGTTGAATAATCAAATGGTCAGTAGATTGGCTTATACGCGGCATTTGATGAAGAAGATTGTTGAAACCTCACCCTGCGGTACTTACTTCAGCATAGGCATTTTTGCATCAGATAATGTTGCTTTGCTGATCACACCGTTGGAAGTGTGTGCTAACTTCGATGTTATCACCGACTCTATTCAGCATCTGGAATGGCGCATGGCTTGGAAAGGGAATAGTCGTTTGAGTTTTGGTGTGAAAGCTGCAGCGAATACCTTTGACTCATTAAATGTACCTGCGCAGATGTTGTTTTTTACTGATGGCGATGAAGCGCCAAGAGTCAATGTGACTATTAAGCAAGATCTAAGTAGTGTTCAAATAGGTAAGAACTTTGTTTTTGTTGGTGTAGGAGGAAGCACCAAAGTGGGCGTGCCAAGGTTTAATTCCGCCAATAAGAGAGTCGGATTTTGGCCAATTAGTGATAACAATAATGCCGGAGCCGTAGGGGTGACTTATTCCGACGCCAGCTTGGATGATCCTGATCCATCCGTTGCTTCTGCTGAATATGATCGATTTTTATCGCAGCTTGAAGATGGGTATTTGAAGTCACTGGCAAGTGAGTTTAATGCTAAATACATAGAAGGACAAAATACACCGGAATTTTATGCCTTTGTACAGAAACAAAAGCCTGCCGCAAGTTTCGTGTCTGCTTACTCAATACGGTGGCTGTATTTAGTATTGGCGGTTATGTTGCTTCTTGCAGCGTATATTCCAAATATTTTATTTAGGTCAGCATCAACGATAAGTCCTGAGCCTAAAATATTAAGTAGGAAATAATGGTAATTTACTGGCTATTAATAATGTTGCTAGATTAAGAATGACCTGCTCCCCACTTGCACTACCAATCTAAATTGAAATAAAGTCCACTTTTAGGAGTGGAAGAATGAAGAAGAGTAGATACAAAGAAGAACAAATCATTGGTTTTTTGAAGGAAGCAGAAGCAGG
>DAIDAH010000115.1 GCA_027310735.1 Methylotenera sp.
CCTATGGACATCGTATTGAACCCGCTAGGCGTTCCTTCACGTATGAACATTGGACAGATTTTAGAGGTTCACTTAGGTTGGGCTGCTAAGGGTCTTGGTTTGCGCATTGCAGAAATGCTGCGCCAAGAAAGTAACGTGGCTGAAATTCGAGGTTTCTTGGAAAAAATCTATAACGATAGTACTGGTAAGAAAGAAGATATCAAGTCCTTCACTGATGTTGAAATCTTGGATTTAGCGCAAAACTTGAAGAACGGTGTGCCGTTTGCGACACCAGTATTTGATGGCGCGGCAGAATCAGACATTAAAGCAATGCTTGATCTAGCTTTCCCTGACGATGATGCACGTACTAAACAGTTGCAGTTCCATGCGGGTAAAACGCAAGTGACCTTGTTTGATGGTCGAACAGGTGATGCATTTGAGCGTCCTGTGACTGTAGGTTACATGCACTTCTTGAAATTGCACCATTTGGTCGATGATAAGATGCATGCGCGTTCAACAGGTCCTTACTCATTGGTTACACAGCAGCCATTGGGTGGTAAAGCGCAGTTTGGTGGTCAGCGTTTTGGTGAGATGGAGGTTTGGGCACTTGAAGCTTATGGTGCTTCATATACCTTGCAAGAAATGCTCACAGTTAAGTCTGATGACGTAACTGGGCGTACTAAAGTATATGAAAATATCGTCAAAGGCGAACACAAAATCGATGCAGGTATGCCTGAATCATTTAACGTGTTAGTGAAAGAAATTCGTTCACTCGCTATCGACATTGACCTAGACCGCAATTAATTATTGATATGCGCCCCAAGTGGGCGCATTGAAGGAGAGCCGACTTGAAAGCCTTATTAGACTTATTTAAGCAAGTTACCCAAGAAGAAGAATTTGATGCAATTAAGATTGCGTTAGCTTCACCTGAAAAAATCCGTTCATGGTCATATGGCGAAGTGAAAAAGCCAGAAACCATTAACTATCGTACGTTCAAGCCTGAGCGTGATGGTTTATTTTGCGCAAAAATCTTTGGCCCTATCAAAGATTACGAGTGCTTATGCGGTAAATACAAACGCCTGAAACATCGCGGTGTAATCTGTGAAAAATGTGGCGTTGAAGTCACGTTGTCAAAGGTGCGTCGTGAGCGTATGGGTCACATTGACCTAGCATCACCAGTAGCACATATCTGGTTCTTGAAATCATTACCAAGTCGTTTAGGTATGGTATTAGATATCGCTTTGCGTGATATTGAGCGTGTATTGTACTTTGAAGCATTCATCGTGGTTGATCCAGGCATGACGCCACTTACACGCGGTCAGTTATTGACTGAAGATGACTACTTGGCAAAAGTAGAAGAGTACGGTGATGAGTTTAACGCGGCCATGGGTGCTGAGGCTGTTCGTGAATTGCTACGTACAATGGACATTGAGCGTGAAATCACGACTTTACGTCAAGACCTAGGTGCAACAGGCTCTGAAGCTAAAATCAAGAAAATCGCTAAGCGTCTAAAAGTATTAGAAGCATTCCAAAAATCTGGCATTAAACCAGAGTGGATGATTCTTGAAATTCTGCCAGTGTTGCCACCGGAATTACGTCCATTAGTCCCATTGGATGGCGGTCGCTTTGCAACTTCAGATTTGAACGATTTATATCGTCGCGTAATTAACCGTAATAACCGTTTGAAACGTTTGTTGGAGTTGAAAGCACCTGAAATTATTGTACGTAACGAAAAACGTATGTTGCAAGAAGCGGTAGACTCATTGTTGGACAATGGTCGTCGCGGTAAAGTGATGACTGGTGCTAACAAGCGCCCATTGAAGTCACTGGCTGACATGATTAAAGGTAAGGGTGGTCGTTTCCGTCAAAACTTGCTCGGTAAGCGCGTGGACTACTCAGGTCGTTCAGTGATTGTAGTTGGTCCGCAATTGAAATTGCACCAATGTGGTCTACCTAAGAAAATGGCTTTGGAATTATTCAAACCATTCATTTTCCATAAATTGGAAGTATTAGGTTTAGCGACAACCATTAAAGCGGCTAAGAAAAAAGTAGAAGAAGAAGGTCCAGAAGTATGGGATATCCTTGAGGATGTAATCCGCGAGCATCCAGTACTATTGAACCGTGCACCTACATTGCACCGATTGGGTATCCAAGCATTTGAACCTATCTTGATCGAAGGTAAAGCGATTCAATTGCATCCGTTAGTTTGTGCGGCATTTAACGCCGACTTTGACGGTGACCAAATGGCGGTTCACGTTCCACTGAGCTTAGAAGCACAAATGGAAGCGCGCACGCTGATGCTGGCTTCAAATAACGTATTGTCACCTGCAAATGGTGAGCCAATCATCGTGCCTTCACAGGATATCGTGTTAGGTCTGTACTACATGACACGTGAAAAAGTAAATGCACGTGGTACTGGTATGCGTTTTGCCGATGTTAAAGAAGTACAGCGTGTTTATGATCAAGGTTTGATTGATTTGCACGCTAAAGTCACTGTACGTATCAAAGAGTTTGACCTTGAGTTGGATGGCGTTAAAACCGAAAAAACTACACGTTATGAAACTACTGTAGGCCGTGCATTGTTGTCAGAAATTCTGCCAGCAGGTATGCCATTTAGTACTATTGATAAGGCGCTGAAAAAGAAGGAGATTTCTAAGCTTATCAATACCAGTTTCCGTAAGGTAGGTATTCGTGAAACGGTTATCTTTGCTGATAAATTGATGTATACAGGTTACTCATACGCAACAAAAGCCGGTATTTCTATCAGTATTAACGATATGTTAGTGCCGACTGAAAAAGAACAGTTGATCGCTGCGGCAGATGCTGAAGTGAAAGAAATTGAAGATCAATACGTTTCTGGTTTGGTGACTCAAGGTGAGCGATACAACAAGGTCGTTGATATCTGGGGTCGCGCTGGTGATAAAGTAGCCGACGCGATGATGAAGCAATTGCGTGAAGAAGATGTTCTCGACGCTGACGGTAAACAAATTAAAGATGCTGCCGGTAAAGTGGTACGTCAAGAATCATTCAATGCTATTTACATGATGGCCGATTCTGGTGCGCGGGGTTCTGCAGCTCAGGTACGTCAGTTAGCGGGTATGCGTGGCCTGATGGCTAAGCCGGATGGTTCAATTATTGAAACGCCGATTAAAGCGAACTTCCGCGATGGTTTGAATGTGTTGCAATACTTTATTTCAACCCACGGTGCTCGTAAGGGTCTAGCCGATACAGCTCTGAAAACAGCGAACTCAGGTTACCTGACTCGTCGTTTAGTTGACGTTACACAAGATTTGGTTGTAACTGAGCATGATTGCGGTACAACTGATGGCTTGGTAACTAAAGCTTTGGTTAAAGGCGGTGAAGTGATCGAGCCGTTGCATGATCGTATTTTGGGTCGTACTGCAGCGTTGGATGTCATTAATCCAGAAACGCAAGAAGTCATCTACCCAGCAGGTACTTTGTTGACAGAAGATGAAGTTGAGCACATTGATGCATTAGGTATCGATGAGGTTAAAGTGCGTACAGCACTGACGTGTGATACACGCTATGGTATCTGCGCTAAATGTTATGGTCGTGACTTAGGTCGCGGCAAATTAATCAGCATGGGTGAGGCTGTGGGCGTTATCGCTGCACAATCTATTGGTGAGCCTGGTACACAGTTGACGATGCGTACGTTCCACATTGGTGGCGCTGTATCGCGTGCAGCTTCAGTTTCACAAGTGGAAAGTAAATCTAACGGTATCTTGAACTTTACTTCAACGATGCGTTATGTAACGAATGCGCGTAATGAGCAAGTGGTGATTTCACGTAATGGTGAAGTGATTATTGCAGATGAGAATGGCCGTGAGCGTGAGCGTCATAAAGTGCCATACGGTGCTACTTTGCAGATTACGGATGGTAAAACTGTTAAGGCTGGCCAAGCAATTGCAACATGGGATCCGCATACACGTCCAATTATTACTGAGTACGCTGGTTTTGTTAAATTTGAAAACGTTGAAGAGGGTATCACCGTTGCTAAGCAAATCGATGATGTAACTGGTTTGTCTTCATTAGTTGTGATCGACCCCAAACAACGTGCAGGTCAAACTAAAGGCTTGCGTCCACAAGTTAAATTGCTTGATGCCAATGGCGTAGAAGTGAAAATCGCTGGTGGTGAGCAGTCAGTTAATGTGACGTTCCAGTTAGGTTGCATTATTACGGTTAAAGATGGTCAAGAAGTGGGTGTCGGTGAAGTGTTGGCACGTATTCCGCAAGAGTCATCTAAAACACGTGATATTACTGGGGGTCTGCCACGTGTAGCTGAGTTGTTTGAAGCTCGCTCACCTAAAGATGCAGGTATGTTGGCTGAAGTAACTGGTACTGTATCGTTCGGTAAAGATACTAAAGGTAAACAACGTTTAGTCATCACTGATTTAGATGGTATCGGTAACGAGTACTTGATTCCTAAAGATAAACACGTGACTGCGCATGATGGTCAAGTGGTAACTAAGGGTGAAAGTATTGTTGATGGCCCAGCTGACCCACAAGATATCTTACGTCTACAAGGTCGTGAAGCTTTGGCTCGCTACATTATTGACGAAGTACAAGATGTGTATCGTTTGCAAGGTGTGAAGATCAATGATAAACATATTGAAGTAATTGTGCGTCAAATGTTGCGTCGTGTTCGTGTGACAGATGCTGGCGATACAAGCTTTATTATGGGTGAGCAAGTTGAGCGTGCTGATTTATTAGCGCAAAATGAACTAGTGATTCCGCAAGATAAGCGTCCAGCGGAGTTTGAGTACGTGTTGCTAGGTATTACTAAAGCATCCTTGTCCACTGACTCATTTATCTCAGCAGCTTCATTCCAAGAAACAACGCGTGTACTTACTGAAGCGGCAATTCTAGGTAAGCGTGATGAATTGCGTGGCTTGAAAGAAAACGTCATTGTTGGTAGGTTGATTCCTGCTGGTACTGGCTTGGCTTATCATGAGGCACGTAAGCGTGCGGCAGTTGCTGGTGGTGTCCCATCAAAAGAAATTGCAGTCACGGAGCCAATGTTGGAGGCTGAAGTAGCGGTAGTAGAAGTGAGTAATGAGATAGCGGCAGAATAAAATCAGCTTATTTAAGCCTTGACAATAAAAGTCAAGCTAAATAGAATGCTGAGTTTTTCAGGATGGTCTAATTGTCAATATTGACATGACCATCCTGGTTTGTTTTGTAAAATTAACAAATGTCATATTTAAAGAACATAATTTAGAGGTTATAGGCAATGCCAACCATCAATCAGTTAATACGTAAGCCACGCGCTAAAGTGGTCACAAAAAGTAAGGTGCCGGCACTTGAAGCTTGCCCACAAAAACGAGGTGTTTGTACTCGTGTATACACAACAACTCCTAAAAAGCCTAACTCGGCTTTGCGTAAAGTGGCTAAAGTGCGTCTGACAAACGGCTATGAGGTTATTAGCTACATCGGTGGTGAAGGTCATAACTTGCAAGAGCATAGCGTTGTGTTGTTGCGTGGTGGTCGTGTGAAGGATTTGCCGGGCGTGCGTTACCACATGGTGCGTGGTAGCTTGGATACTGCAGGTGTTAAAGATCGTAAGCAATCACGGTCTAAATACGGTGCTAAGCGTCCTAAAGCAGGAAAAGCAGCCAAGTAATCGGTTTCATTAAATAGCGGCTTATTAAAAGCCTTGCTCGTGTAGTTGCTAGCAAAATATATAGAATAGAGAAAATTATGCCAAGACGTAGAGAAGTTCCCAAACGCAATATTCTTCCAGATCCAAAATTTGGTAGTCAAGAAGTGTCTAAATTTGTAAACGTGTTAATGACGGGTGGTAAGAAGTCTGTTGCTGAGCGTATTTTGTACGGTGCATTTGATCAAATTACAGCTAAAACTAGCAAAGATGCGTTGGAAGTGTTTACACTTGCTTTGGCTAACCTGCGTCCATTGGTTGAGGTTAAGAGTCGTCGTGTTGGTGGTGCTAACTATCAAGTGCCAGTTGAAGTGCGTCCAAGCCGTCGTAGTGCGTTGGCAATGCGTTGGATGCGTGATGCTGCACGTAAACGTGGTGAGAAGTCAATGGGCCTGCGTTTGGCGGCAGAATTGGTTGAAGCTTCTGAAGGTCGTGGTTCAGCAATGAAGAAGCGTGAAGAGGTTCACCGTATGGCAGAAGCGAATAAAGCATTCTCACATTTCAGATTCTAGTATCTGGTTGTTAGTAGATTTGGCCCATGCGAGAGCTTGGGTCAAGTGCATCGCTCTTTAAGAATTCAAGCAATAATATTTTAGTAAAGGTAATAGCTGTGGCTCGTATAACCCCTATTGAACGCTACCGTAACATTGGTATCTCTGCGCACATTGACGCAGGTAAAACGACAACGACTGAACGTATTTTGTTTTACACTGGTGTGAATCATAAAATTGGTGAAGTGCACAATGGTGCGGCCACTATGGACTGGATGGAGCAAGAGCAAGAGCGCGGCATTACCATTACTTCAGCTGCTACTACCTGTTTCTGGAAGGGTATGGCTAATCAATTTGATCAGCATCGTATTAATATTATTGATACTCCGGGTCACGTTGACTTTACTATTGAAGTAGAGCGTTCAATGCGTGTGCTCGATGGTGCTTGTATGGTGTATTGTGCAGTTGGCGGTGTGCAGCCGCAGTCTGAGACCGTATGGCGTCAAGCAAATAAATACAAAGTGCCTCGCATCGCCTTTGTGAATAAAATGGACCGTGCAGGCGCAAACTTCTTTAAAGTGTACGATCAAATGCGTGCACGTCTTAAAGCCAATCCAATTCCTTTGCAAGTGCCAATCGGTGCTGAAGATAAATTCGAAGGCGTTGTTGATTTAATTAAAATGAAAGCTGTTTATTGGGATGAAGCTTCACAAGGCATGAAGTTTGATTACCGTGAAATTCCTGCTGACTTAAAAGCCGAGTGTGATAAATGGCGCGAAAACATGGTGGAAGCTGCGGCTGAAGCTACTGAAGAGTTGATGAATAAATACCTTGAAGAAGGTGATTTGTCTGAGGCTGATATTCTGGTTGGCCTGCGTATGCGTACAATTGCTTTTGAAATTGTGCCAATGGTATGTGGTTCTGCCTTTAAGAATAAAGGTGTGCAAGCTATGTTGGATAAGGTTATCGAGTTGATGCCTGCTCCTACAGATATTCCTCCAACTAAAGCTGAAGATGCTGATGGTAATGAAATCCGTCTTAAAGCTTCTGATGATGAGAAATTCTCGGCTTTAGCGTTCAAGATTATGACTGACCCGTTCGTAGGTCAGTTGATTTTCTTCCGCGTTTATTCTGGTGTTATCAAAGCTGGTGATACTGTCTATAATCCAATCAAGGGTAAAAAAGAGCGTATTGGCCGTATTGTGCAAATGCATGCTAATACACGTGAGCCGCTTGAAGAGGTGCGTGCAGGTGATATTGCTGCTGCCATTGGTCTGAAAGAAGCTACTACAGGTGATACATTGTGCAGTCTGAATGATGAAATTATTCTTGAGCGCATGATATTCCCTGAGCCAGTAATTCATGTTGCTGTTGAGCCAAAAACAAAAGCTGACCAAGAAAAAATGGGTGTTGCTTTGAATCGCTTGGCGCAAGAAGATCCTTCATTCCGTGTTAAAACTGATGAGGAAACTAATCAAACTATTATTTCAGGTATGGGTGAATTGCATCTTGAGATTTTGGTTGATCGTATGCGTCGCGAATTTAACGTTGAGGCAAACGTTGGTGCGCCACAAGTGGCTTACCGTGAAGCGATCAAGAAGAAGGTTGAGGTTGAAGGGAAATTCGTTAAGCAGTCTGGCGGTAAAGGTCAGTATGGTCATGTGTGGTTAATTTTGGAGCCAAACGAAGCTGGTAAGGGCTTTGAGTTTATCGATCAGATTAAGGGTGGTACTGTGCCACGTGAGTTCATCCCTGCTGTTGAAAAAGGTTTGCGTGAAACAATTCCATCTGGCGTGTTGGCTGGATTCCCAGTCGTCGATGTGAAAGTTACCTTGTTTGATGGTTCTTACCATGATGTTGACTCTAATGAAAATGCTTTCAAAATGGCGGCTTCAATTGGCTTTAAGGATGGTATGCGTAAAGCAGACCCTATCTTGCTTGAGCCTATGATGGCTGTGGAAATTGAAACGCCAGAAGATTATATGGGCGATATTATGGGTGACTTGTCATCACGTCGCGGTATGATTCAGGGTATGGAAGACAATGCAACTGGCAAGGTGATTCGCGCAGAAGTGCCGCTAGCTGAAATGTTTGGTTATTCAACAACAGTGCGTTCATTGTCGCAAGGTCGTGCAAGTTATAGTATGGAATTTAAGCATTACACGGAAGCGCCAAGAAATGTGGCTGAAGCCATAATGAACAAAAAATAGTCCATTACACATTAATTTTAAGTTTAGATAAAAGGAAATAATCATGGCAAAAGGTAAATTCGAACGGACCAAGCCGCACGTAAACGTAGGTACGATTGGCCACGTTGACCACGGTAAAACAACGCTGACGGCAGCAATTACCACGGTATTGACAAAGAAATTTGGTGGTGAAGCTAAAGCTTACGACCAAATTGATGCTGCACCAGAAGAAAAAGCACGTGGTATTACTATTAATACTGCGCACGTGGAATATGAAACAGCCGGCCGTCACTACGCGCACGTAGATTGCCCAGGCCATGCCGACTATGTTAAAAACATGATTACTGGTGCTGCACAAATGGACGGCGCAATCTTGGTTGTATCAGCAGCTGATGGTCCTATGCCACAAACGCGTGAACACATCCTGTTGGCGCGTCAAGTTGGCGTACCATACATCATCGTTTACCTCAATAAAGCAGACTTGGTTGATGATGTGGAGTTGTTGGAGTT
>DAIDAH010000116.1 GCA_027310735.1 Methylotenera sp.
AGCCATTATTGACCGCACAGGCGCACAAAATGGCGACATCGTATTCTTCGGCGCAGACAAAACCAAAGTGGTGAATGAAGCACTAGGTGCATTGCGCCTTAAAGTGGGTCACGATAAAGGCCATGTGGATGGTCGCGCTTGGGCGCCATTGTGGGTGGTTGACTTTCCAATGTTTGAACATGATGAAGAAGTGGATCGTTGGGTTGCTTTACACCATCCGTTCACAGCACCAAAAGACGGTCACGAAGACTTGCTCGTTTCTAACCCAGGTGCATGCTTATCAAAAGCCTACGACATGGTGTTGAATGGCTGGGAAGTGGGCGGCGGTTCAGTGCGTATCCACAAACAAGACGTGCAATCTAAAGTGTTCGATGCACTTAAAATCAGCAAAGAAGAAGCGCAAGAGAAATTCGGCTTCTTGCTCGATGCTTTGCAATACGGCGCACCTCCACACGGCGGTCTGGCATTCGGTTTAGATCGCTTGGTTACCTTGATGGCTGGCGCAGAATCTATCCGTGATGTGATTGCCTTCCCGAAAACACAACGTGCACAGTGCTTGATGACAAATGCGCCGAATGAGGTGGATGAGAAGCAACTACGTGAGTTACACATTCGCGTTCGTACACAAAACTTAGCTTAGCCGTTTAGATAAGTTGTGGAAAAGTGGCGCATCTACATTCAAGAAGCTCTGTGCCAGATAGATTTTGCAAAAAGAGCCTATAAGGAATTTGAGCAGGCATTGCTGTTAGGCGATGCTGTTACAGTTTTTTATAGCCTTCATCATTTTATTGTTCATGCAACAAATGTTGATAAGTTGTTAGATTTAAAAAATAACCCTCGACGAGCTAAGCTGTTAGAGGGGCATGTGAATTTAAAAGATGTTGATCTAAAATTGATTCGTAAACTAAGAAATCATCTGGAGCACTTTGATGAGCGGCTTGACGTATGGGTCGGAAATCATGATGGGCATGCTTTTTTTGACATGAATATAATTACAGGTACAAAAGGTTTTCCAAACAAAATATTTCTTCGTGCTTTAGATGGGTATACGTTCAAATTTTATGGTGAAGATTTTCCACTTATACCTATTTTTGAGTCTATAGAGAAACTTAATTCTCAGCTTCTTATTACGCTTGAGTCTGGATAGATATAGTTTATTTTATGCCAATCAAATCCCTAATCCGCACCATCCCACACTACCCCAAGCAAGGGATTCAATTCCGCGACATCACTACTTTGCTGTTAGATCCTGTCGGCTTTCATCTGGTGATTGACGCGCTAGCCTTACATTACAAACATCATCATATAGACAAAATCGCAGGTATTGAAGCGCGTGGTTTTATTGTTGGCGCGGCGCTGGCGTACAAGCTGGGCTTGGGTTTTGTGCCTGTGCGTAAAGCGGGCAAGTTGCCTGCTGAAACCATTGGTCACGACTATGCGTTGGAATATGGCGCTGACCGTGTGGAGTTGCATCTTGATGCTGTGACTGAAGGTGAGCAGGTATTGCTAGTGGATGATTTGATCGCGACGGGCGGTACGGCACAGGCGGCTGCGGCTTTGATTCAGAAGTTGGGTGGTGTAGTGGTGGGCTGTGCTTTTGTGATTGATTTACCTGATTTGGGTGGTTCACAGCGGTTGGCTGATAGTGGACTCAAACCTTTTTCTTTGTGTGAGTTTGAGGGTAATTAATTTTTCTTAATCTGATTTTTTTAGTGAGGGGTCGTTATGTTGCAAAGAATAAATACATTTCTGATTACTTTGGCGTCATTAATTTTGCTTTTTCAGGTGCCACTCGCAAATGCTGATTTGTTTGATATGGTTAAAGGGCCACCAAAGCCGGTGGAAGTAACTGAGAACTCGGATAAAAAAGCTAATTTTAAGGAGGCTTTTAAGCCTGAGGGAATGTTTGCCAAAGACCCAGCGCCAGTTGAGACAGCTAGTAAAAAGGTAGTCATTGCAGGTTTTCAGATGGAGTTTTCAACTGAACAAAAGGCGATTACCAAGAATGCTGGTTCTGATGCTGGTTTGGCATCTTCTACCGAAAAGATTTATTACTTAAAAGGCGTAAAAGATGAACAGTTTCAGGCGATCACTGATAAATCTTATGCTGCTTTTGTTGAGTATCTAAAGAAACAAGGTTATGAAGTATTGTCTCCATCCGTGTTATTGGAGACAGGTTATAAAGAGAAGCTGGCTAAAGTGAATCAGCCGCCAGTGCATCGTGAAAGAGGTGTGGCAGGGGAGATTTTATTTGGGGATCTTTCTAAAATTGGTGAAGATAAAGATGAAAAAGGTCAGGAAGATAATGCCAGTGTAATCGCCACAGCTAAAGATACTTCACCTGACGTGTATTCAAAATTCATGGCAGGGTTTGGCTCAGGCTTTAAGACTGCAGATGCTTTGCAGGCCAATGTTATTCAGTTGCGTTTAAAAGTCAATTTTGCAAGATTTGATGGCGTGCGCTTTTATTGGAACTCTGGTTATGAGGATAAGCCCCAAAACGGAATAAGCATCAGAGGTACTGGGATGCAAGTGTTCGCGCCAGGAAATAAAATGGCTATGTATTCTTTGGCAAAAACGGTGATATTGCCAAATCGTGTGGCTGAAAAAGGAGTGCCTATTGCAGCCTCTACGGGGCAAACAACCAAGCGCGCATCGGGCGGGTTATTTAAGGCGCTGGCTGGTTTGGCAACAGGAGATGTCGTCGCTGCGACCTCTGGGGCAGTGGGTGCTGCACACTCTACAATGGCGTCTGATGATATTGAAATGACCGCTGGTTCAGACTATGAAGCGGTGGTAGGAAAAGATGTGAGTTTATTTTTGAGTATGATGACGGAGGCTTTTCCTAAGTAAAGAATATGCCAGTCACTGAAATCAACCATTACAACCTCCGCGCCCCGCGTGAAATCATGCACGTGCTGAAGGACTTTTACTGCAACATTGTTGGCCTGCAAGAAGGTCCGCGCGTAGGCTTTACCAGCTACGGGTTCTGGTTGTACATCGGTAATAATGATGTGCTGCATATCGCCGAGTATCGCGGTGAAGGCACGCCACTCACCAATGTGCTGACAACGTTTGATCATGTGTCATTTACTTGCACAGACTTCGATGCGATGGAGGCACATCTCAAAGCGAATAATGTGCCTTATACAATCCGTGAGATTCCTGCGATTAGTGTGAGACAAATCAATTTCAAAGACCCGGTCGGGAACGGTGTAGAGCTTAATTTTGCCGTGTAAATAGGCTATGTGACTTGAGTTACAGACGTTGACCAATATCCCCCTATAATGCGAACTGTGTAATGGATTTTTTGTCGTAGATTTGCTTTAACCTCAAACTCAATTGCAATATTTTGGAGTGTGTCATGCATAAACAATATCAACACTTAGTCGCTAACTTCATGTTGGCTGTCAGCTTGCCATTGGTATTCATGACCAGTGCATTTGCCGAGCCTAACCCTAAATTGTGGCCTACAGTGCAAGAGGCTTTTTTTGCCAAGCGTGATATTCAAGCAGTCGATTTCATGAAAATTGAAGCGCCGCGTCGTGCAGAAAGTGGTGCGCAAGTGCCGGTGACTTACACGATTGATAACGCGGCAGCCAATGGTGTGGTGATTAAAAAGCTGTATGCATTTGTGGATGCAAATCCAATTCCACTTACTGCGACTTATCATTTGACCGATATGCTAGGTAACTTCCAATTATCGACACGTATTCGTTTTGAAACGGATGCGTTTGTACGTTTAGTCGGTGAAACTGCTGATGGCAAGCTTTACATGGCATCCCGTGAAATCCGTGCCGCTGGCGGCTGTGGCGGTACTGTGGATGGTGACGATGCTGCGATTCGTGCTGCGGCAGGTAAAATTAAATTGAAGGTTGAAGAGCCAGTGAAGTTTGGCAGTGCGGTTTCTACCATTTTCAATATCAAGCACCCGATGCGTACCGGTTTGCAACGTGATTTGGTATCCCAAGGTTATGTGCCTGCATTTTATATAAACAAGGCAACGTTCACTTATAACGCCAAGCCAGTGTTAACAGTTGATGTGGGTGTGGGTACGAGCGAAGACCCATATTTTAAATTCCTCTTTACGCCAGATGCGCCAGGTAGTTTGGAAGTGCAGGCAACAGATAATGAAGGCAAAACGTTTACGCAACAACTTGACTTAAAAGGTTAATCATCGCGTAGCGTGTAAAAAGCCTCCAGTTGTTTGGAGGCTTTTTGTTTTGGTATGACACGATATGGCATAGCTGATAGTAGGTGTTAAAATGGCAATAATTCGTTTAGGGGCATGTCATGAAAAGTTATCGTAAAGAATTATGGTTCAACCCACCAACCCGCGTTGCGTTTATCCGTATTACCGAACAGGTAAACGAATGTCTGCGTGAAAGTGGCGTTAAAGAAGGCTTGGTGCTGATTAACGCCATGCATATTACTGCCAGCGTATTTATCAACGATGATGAGCGCGGTTTGCATAACGACTATACGCAGTGGCTGGAAAAGCTTGCTCCGCATGAGCCGGTAAGCAGCTACCGCCACAATGATACAGGTGAAGATAACGCCGATGCTCACATGAAGCGCCAGTTGATGGGGCGTGAAGTGGTGGTGGCGATTACTGAGGGGCGGCTGGATTTTGGTCCTTGGGAACAAATTTTTTACGGTGAGTTTGACGGACGCCGTAAGAAACGTGTCCTCGTAAAAATTATTGGCGAATAACACTCAAAATTACATGTCCTTTACGGGCTGAAGTATTTATTTTAGTAGATTAAATTAAGTAGAAATTATGAAACTCCCTGAACTTTTAGCCCCAGCGGGCGACCTTGACCGTATGCGTACTGCGTTTGATTATGGCGCAGATGCAATCTATGCCGGTCAGCCACGTTACAGCCTGCGTGCGCGTAACAACGACTTTACGATGGCAAATTTGGATATCGGTATTAAAGAAGCGCATGCGCGTGGGAAAAAGTTTTTTGTGGCGAGTAATATTTCTCCGCATAACGCCAAGGTTAAAACTTACATGGCTGATATGGAGCCTGTGATTGCCATGCAACCGGATGCGCTGATTATGTCTGACCCCGGTTTGATTATGATGGTGCGTGAAAAGTGGCCTGAAGTGCCTGTGCATCTTTCAGTGCAGGCGAATACAGTGAACTTTGCAACCGTAAAGTTCTGGCAGGCTTTAGGGCTGACACGTGTGATTCTGTCGCGCGAGTTGTCTTTGGATGAAATTGAAGAAATTCGCCAGCTTTGCCCAGACATGGAGCTGGAAGTTTTTGTGCACGGTGCGTTATGTATTGCCTATTCTGGCCGCTGCCTGCTTTCTGGTTATTTTAATCATCGTGACCCTAACCAAGGTACGTGCACCAACTCTTGCCGTTGGGATTACAAAGTGCATGATGCGTCTGAGGATGCTGCCGGTGTGATTCGTCTTAACGAGTTTGATTTTAAAGCCGAGATGGAAAAATCCAGTTTATCTGGCTGTGGTAGCCTGCCACGGCATCCATTGGCGGACAACGTATATTTGATCGAAGAAAAAGGTCGTCCGGGTGAGTTGTTGCCGATTCTGGAAGACGAGCACGGCACTTATATTATGAACAGTAAGGACTTGCGTGCAATTGAGCATATCGAGCGGCTGGTTAAAATGGGGGTGGATTCCTTGAAAATTGAAGGTCGTACCAAGTCACGTTATTACGTGGCGCGTACTTGCCAGAACTATCGTAAAGCCATTGATGATGCCGTAGCGGGTCGTCCATTTGACTGGAACTTGGTGACGGATTTGGAAAGCCTTGCCAACCGTGGTTATACCGATGGTTTTTATCAACGCCATCACACGGCAGAGCATCAAAACTATAAGCAAGGATATTCAGTTTCGAATCGCAGCCTGTATGTGGGTGACGTGGTTGCTTATAACGCAGAAACTGGTTTGGCGGATATTGAAGCACGCAACAAATTCGGTGTGGGTGATCGCTTGCAGATTATTCACCCGACAGGCAATCAGGATGTTGTTGTTGAGCAGATGTTCAATAAAAAAGGCGAGAACATTCAAGTGGCCTCTGGCAGCGGCTATTTCGTGCGCTTGCCAGTGACAGCAACAGATTTAAGTAATGCCATGGTGACCAAATATTTGTAACACTAAGTATTTGTAAAAGAGTCTTATAAAGCATTAGCGGGCATTGCTGGTTTAAGGCAGTGCCCGCTAATTGTTGATACTAATCGCTAAATATGAGTGTTTTGCGATTAACTTTGAATGTAATGTTCTAATTGCTTAATCAGATATTGTTGATATTCAATGGTTTCTTTTACCAAGTCGCCAATCGACAATATGCCAACCACTTTGCCGTTATCAATCACAGGTAAATGACGGATGCGTTTTTCGGATAATAGTGACATTGCATAATCTACTGTGTCGCGCGGTGTTGCAGTCAATACCACTGAAGTCATGACTTCGCTAATCTTTGTGGTTTGAGATGATCTACCCTTAAGTATCACTTCGCGAGCATAGTCGCGTTCAGAAAATATACCAGCCAGCTTTTCGCCGTCAAGCACCAATATTGCCCCGATTTTATGCTCTGCAAGTGCGACTAAAGCATCAAATACAAGGCGATTTGGGTCAATTGAAATGACATCATGAATTTTTTTATTGTCTAAAACTTGTTGTAATGTTTTCATAAACCTCTCCTCGTAGCCTGCAATTTTTAATATACACCAATAAATTATTTAGCCAAAACATTGCCGTTAATTTAATCAAAAGCCTTGACATAGTTAGTTGACTAACTATAATCCTCCTAACTATGTTGCAGCTAAGAGACCTCCCTACTCCTGAAGTGCTAGATAAATTTGCTGAACGCTATCCAGATGCGGATGTGACAGCAGTCTCTAGCTTTCTTCATTTACTTCGAGTGGCTACCGACTTGTCGGTAGCCCTAGACACGTGTCTGAGTCGACACGATTTGCTTCAAGGACGTTGGTGGGTGCTTATTTTGTTGATGCGTGAAGCGTCAAAAACTTCTACTCCATCACTGTTGGCTAGTAAAGCCGGCGTATCTCGCGCAACCATGACAGGTTTGATTGATGGTCTGGAGCAAAGCGGTTTGGTGGAGCGCGTGTTTGCTAAAGGTGATAGGCGTAGTGTGTTGATTAGCTTAACGGATGCTGGTCAGGCTAAGCTGGATGTGGTGATGCCAGATTATTACCGTCGTATAAGGCAGTGTATGCAGGCCTTGGATGAAGAGAAGCGAATGCAATTGCAGCAGATCTTAGGTTTGATTAACTTAGGAATTCCAGCCCTAGCTTAATGGGTGCTTTTCACCAGTACACAATTTCATGCATGTTTTTTAAATATAAAAAAGGTCGTTACTATGTCAAATATTCACAATGTAATTTCAGCTATCAATGCAAAGTTTGACGAAGCATTCAATACAAAAAATGCAGAAGAAATTGGTCAGCTTTACGACGAAAGAGCCGTAGTCATGCCGGCACCAGCAGGTGAGCCGCAGGTTGGACGCGTTGCAATACAAGCGTTCTTTGCAGGTCTGATTGCAGCCGGTGTTATAGAGCATCAATTGACTTTAGTTGATGCTGTTGAAGATGGTAATTTCGCTTATCAGCGAGGCCACTGGGCTGGAGCGATGTTTAATGAGATGGGCGAAAAGCAAACATTTGGTGGCAATGTGCATCTGGTGTATCGTAAACAAGCAGATGGTGGTTGGAAGGCTGTGACGCATATCTGGAATTAACTTTATATAAACTAATCCAGAATCAGTAGCGAATAAAAACATGAAAACCAGTACAAAAGCGACCATTCGAGCATTCATCGCCTTGTTTATTTTGACCGTAATATGGGGCTATAACTGGGTGGTGATGAAGAGCGCGCTGGCTTACGCCGGTGCATTCCAGTTTGCGGCCTTGCGCACCGTGATTGGCGCGCTCTGTTTATTTGCTGTATTGCTAGTGTTGCGTAAACCGTTGCGCGTAAAAGAAATCCCAACGCTTATCTTGCTGGGTGTGCTGCAAACGAGTGGTTTTACCGGAGTGCTGATCTGGGCGCTGGTGGAGGGTGGCGCAGGAAAAACGGCGGTGCTGACCTACACTATGCCTTTTTGGGTAATGATGCTGGCATGGCCGCTTTTAGGAGAGAAGTTAAAAGGCATGCAATGGCCGGCAGCAGCGCTATCGACCATGGGTATGCTATTTATTTTGGATCCATTCCATTTGGGTGCGGATAAGTTCAGTATGTTTCTGGCGGTGTTGTCAGGGGTGTTTTGGGCGCTATCTGTCATCGTTGCAAAAAAACTACACCAACGTACACCGGATCTTGATTTATTCGCGCTCACTGCATGGCAGATGCTTTTTGGTTCAATACCGATCGTGGTTGTGGCATTGTTAATTCCAGCGCCTGCTATTCAATGGACGCCGTATTTTATCGGTGCCGTTATATTCAACTCTGTATTCTGTAATGCGCTAGCTTGGCTGCTATGGTTGTATGCTTTGCAGCGTTTGAGTGCAGGTGTGGCAAGCATGTCATCAATGTTGGCACCTGTGATTGGTGTATTAGCGGCATGGGTGCAGTTGCATGAGGTGCCTAATACAACTGAATTTATCGGCATGACGCTGATAGCAACGTCGCTCTTGATTATTTCCATTGTCAGCATTCGCAAACATACGCCGATTGATCCTGCGATGGGTCAAGATTAGTAAGCTCAAATAATTTTAGCGTAAGCTAAGTTAGCTACTTACAGTGTATGTTTAGCCTGTGAAAGCCTGTGTTAAAATGCTGTTTATCTCAATGTATTAAGGATTGGTAGCATGGCAGGTCATAGTAAATGGGCAAATATTCAACATCGCAA
>DAIDAH010000117.1 GCA_027310735.1 Methylotenera sp.
TATCTACGGTTTCCGCAGGCTTAATTGTGCCGCTGGTTTGGTATGCGCCATCAGGTCTTGCGCTAGCAATGGCTGGTTACTTGGTATTTAGCTGGTTGATGTTGCGTAAAAGCAAGCTGTGGTTAAGTGCTGATAAATAACAGCACTTAATTACATAGGCTTGGGTTAATGAATGTTTGAGCTGCTGGCAGCTATTGCTACTTCGGCTATTAGTAGTTGTCCTGCATCAACCTTGTCGAAAGTGTAAAGTGCGTTGCAAAAATCGCAGTTTACTTCGATATTGCCACGTTCTTCGATAATGCTGGTTATTTCTTCGTTACCTAGCATGCGCAACATATTAGCTACGCTATCCCTTGAGCAACTGCAAAAGAATTGCATAGGTCTTGGCTCAAATAGGCGAACCTCTTCTTGGTTAAATAATCGTGTGAGTAAAGTCTCTGCTGGCAAGTTTAATAATTCATCATCAGTCATAGTATTAGCTAAATAGCCTACGCGATTCCAAATATCATCATCGTCAGTGTCTTGTATTTTCGTGACTTGATTCATGGTTTCTGGCAATTTTTGAATCAACATGCCTGCTGCGGACTCACCGTTACAGCACAACCAAATCTTGGTATCAATCTGTTCTGAACGGAGCATGTAGTTTTCTAGAACTTCGCTAATAGTGTTGCCTTCAAGCGCCACGATGCCCTTGTATGCTTGATTGCCATCTTTAGGATCAAGTGTAATCATAAACTGCCCTTGATTGATCAGTTCAAACAAGCTTTGATCATCAGTCACACCATCACTCCATTTTGCTGTGGCACGGATCTTAACGGCTGCATCGAGATCTGAGCTGCATTCAACAACAAGTAGTTTTAATAATCCTTTGCTTTGAATTTGCAACACCAATGAGCCTTTCATTTTAAGTGTTGCTGAGAGTAGAGCGCTCGCTGCAATCAATTCGCCTAGCGCAGATCTCAAACCTGTAGGCATTTGCTGCTGATGTAGTGCTTGATGAAACGATTGTGTGGCATTGACAATGTTGCCACGTATTGGTGTGTTTTCAAATACAAAGCGTTGTAGTGTGTCTTGATGATTTTTCATACTCGTATTTTAACAGTTTGGAGAATAATGAAAATTAAAAAAAATGTTGCAATTGCAAATAAGAATGATTATCATTTGAATATCTAATCAAGAAAGAGCTGTTATGAAATATTTTAATTTGGTTTTGTTATTGCTTCCGCTTTCAATATATGCGGCTGATGCAGAGTATTCATTGGTCATTAAAGATCATAAATTTCAACCTTCAGAAATAACTGTGCCAGCGGGTAAGAAAGTCAAGTTAGTGATTGAAAATCAGGATGCAACGCCAGAAGAGTTTGATAGTTATGAGTTAAGCAGAGAGAAACTTATCGCTGGACACAGCAAAGCCACCGTATATATCGGACCACTTAAAGTTGGCAAATATGCGTTTATTGGCGAGTTCAATGAAGCTACAGCAAAAGGTAGCGTTGTGGTGCAAGACAGCGCGCAATAGGAGATATTCCCATGTTTGGTACAGTCATTATTGTTTTTAGAGAAGTTTTAGAGGCCGCGATTCTGATTGGCATTATCACTGCTGCTACACGAAGCGTACCAAATAGCCGTCATTGGATGGCTGCTGGTGTTTTAGTGGGCTTGATCGGTTCTGCTATGGTTGCAGCTTTTACGCAAGAAATAGGAGCATTAGCTAGTGGTGTTGGTCAAGAGTTATTTAACGCTATTGTGCTTGGTGTAGCGGTATTGATGCTGGCTTGGCACAACATCTGGATGGCATCGCATGGTGCTACTTTAGCCGCCAATGCACGTTCACTTGGAAGTGATATTCGTGATGGACGCAGTGAGTGTTCAGCGTTGATGCTGGTGGTTGCATTAGCTGTGTTAAGGGAGGGGGCTGAAACGGTGTTGTTTCTGTATGGCATAGCCGCTTCAGAAGTTGGTGGGCAATCATCAATAGCACTAGGTGGTCTATTTGGTCTGGTACTGGGTGTTGGTGTTGGCTATACGATTTACGCTGGGTTGCTACGCGTGCCAATGCGTTGGTTCTTTACTGCGACCAGTATTTTAGTGCTGTTATTAGCGGCAGGCATGGCTTCGCAAGCTGCACATTACTTAATCCAGGCTGATTTGTTGCCAAGCCTTTATGCGCCGCTATGGGATACCTCCGTAATCTTGCCAGAAAATGGTGTGATTGGCATGTTGCTACATAGCTTGATTGGATATGACTCTCGCCCAGCTGCTATGCAGATTGTATTTTATGTGTTGGTGCTAATTACCGTCAGTGCAGGCATGAAGTTGGCAAGACGCAAACCAAAAAAGCCCATTTAATTTTATAAATTGTTAAAAGGAAGTTATATATGAAATATAGATTGCGAATAGCGTTTTTATGCCTAGGTGCCATAAGTGCTAATGCATTAAATTCAAATGTCGCTGTTGCTGGTCCTGCTGATTATGTCTATACACCGACAGTGGAAAAAGGTGAGCGGGAAATAGATTTTAAATATGGTACTGCAAAGCAACAAGATGGCACGACCAATCATGTGACTAGTTTAGGTTTTGGATATGGCGCGACAGAGTCATGGTTTACGGAGTTATATTTGAAGCGGGAGAGCGGCTCTGGATCTGGCTTATCTATTGCTGAGTGGGAGAATAAATTTCAGCTTACAGAAACAGGAAAGTATCCGGTAGATGTTGGTTTTATTGTTGAGTTTGAGGCGCCGTTAAGTAATCGTAATGATCCTTATGAGCTTAAGGTCGGCCCATTGTTTCAAACTGACTTTGGTAAGTTACAGTTAAATGGCAATGTATTGGTTGAGCGTAAGTTTGGGCATCATAATGATGGTGATGATCCATATATCAGCGAGATGGGGTATCAGTTGCAAGCCAAGTATCGTTTGAAACAAGAGCTAGAGTTTGGTGTGCAGGCTATGGGGGAAGTTGGGCAGTGGGATAACTGGAGCTCAACCAGCAATCAAAACCACCGTATGGGGCCTGCTGTTTTTGGTAAGCTTGGTCTTGGCAATGGACAAGCGATTAAATATAACGCTGCTTGGTTATTCGGCATAAGTAATGTCGCTCCGGATAATACCTTCAGAATGCAGGCTGAATACGAGTTTTAATCACATACGATTATGTTTAAAATGGAATATCCACCGACTACTTTAAGTTTATTTTGGTCTCATCTAAATAGACTAAAAAAGTAGGGCTTATTGCAAGTAAGGTGGGATATGCCAAGTGCCTAGTTGGTTACCAAGTAACATTAGGTGGCAATGTAAGCGATCTGCACCATTGGCGCTAACATCAAACTCATAAGTGCGTAAAAGCTGTACGTGACCACGACGATTCCGAGCGAGCCAGATTCTGCTACAGGCCACTGTTTCATCAAGTAGTTGCAGGTTAAAGCGTGATGCTAATTCACTTCCTAATACAATGGCTCTTTCTCGTTTTGTTAGGCTGTCCAACCAGAACCAAGCAAGTGCAATTAATATAAATAGTAATATAAGCTCCATAGTTAAAATGCGACCTTAATATCTTCGGCATCGTTTTCTTCAGGCTCGTCTTCATGCAGTGATAAGCTATCAGCATTGGATGAACTTACTTTCACTCCGGCATTCTTTCCATGTAACTTGAAGCGTAGTCGTAATTCGTTAATAGAGTCGGCATTGCGCAAGGCGTCTTCTTGAGAGATGCGGCCATCCTCAGCAAGTCGGAATAAGGCTTGATCAAAAGTCTGCATGCCAAGCTCAACCGATTTGGACATGGCTTCTTTTACCATATTGGTCTCACCTTTTAGAATCAGGTCAGATACCAGTGGCGAATTGAGCAATATTTCAATTGCAGCGCAGCGACCACCACTCGTTTTTGTCACAAGGCGTTGGGCAATAAATGCGCGTAAATTCAAAGACAAATCCATGTGTAATTGGGCGTGGCGTTCTTCAGGAAAGAAGTTAATAATACGGTCAAGCGCTTGGTTTGAGCTATTAGCGTGTAAAGTTGCCATGCAAAGGTGACCGGTTTCAGCAAAAGCCATCGCAAACTCCATGGTTTCTCTATCACGGATTTCACCAATTAATATTACATCCGGTGCTTGGCGTAATGTGTTTTTAAGTGCGTTGAACCAGCCATTTGTATCGCGTCCAACTTCTCTGTGCGTAATTAAACAGTTTTTACTTGGATGCACATATTCAACGGGGTCCTCAACGGTAATAATGTGGCCATAGCTATGCTCATTACGGTAATCAATCAGTGCTGCCAATGTCGTTGATTTTCCCGAGCCTGTTCCGCCAACTAGAATCACCAAGCCTCGTTTCGTCATCATCACGTCTTTAAGTACCTCGGGCAGTCCAAGGTCATCAAACTGTGGAATTTTGGTGGTAATGGTACGTAGTACCATGCCTACTTTTTCTTGCTGCATGAAAACATTTACTCGGAAACGTCCGATTTCTTTAGGCCAAATTGCGAAGTTGCATTCTTTTTCTATGGCAAATTCCGCTTGTTGTTTTTCATTCATTAGCGCATTGGCAAAGGCTTTGGTGTACTCCCCTGTTAGCTTTTGTTGTGTCACTGGAGTCATTTTTCCGTCAATTTTCATTGCGGCAGGGAAGTCAGCTGAAATAAATAAATCTGAGGCCTTTTTGTCTAACATGCCACGTAAAAGGCTGTGCATGTAATTCAGTGCTTGCTCATTCTTCATTCAAAAACTCCGTCTGTTGTACATTGTTATAGCGTGGTAATTGCTTTTATTGCTATCAATGCTTTAATTAATTTTTATTTATGTTGAATTGTAAGCTAAACAATCTGATTATCAGATATAGTTTTAGTAGTCACTAGGATTAATAATTACTCGATGAATCAAATGCGTGAAAAAGCAGCCATCAATGCCTATTTAAAACTCTTGCAAGCAAAAGGTGCGAGTAGTTCAGTGTTATACAAGCGCTCATTATTTTTAGATAAATTAAATTTAGCATTGGCTGATAAGGTGCTTGACGGCAATGAATACCGAGAGGTAATAGAGCTTGTGATGGATACAATTCCAGCTGATGATTGGCATGAAAATTTAACGGCAGCACGTGAGTTTTACCCATTCTGGCTTGAAAATATTAAAGCGATTGCTGTCATAAATTTAAATCCAGGCTTTGAAGTTAAGCCAACTGCTTGGAGACCGGAACAGGTTGCACTTAAGGATCTGTGGAGCAGTCTGGATTCTGAGCGATTTGACACTTCAGAGAGTTGGCCATTAAAGGCTTATGCGCAGGCATTGCGATTTGAAGGTGCTGATATGGCGCTAGTTGAGACGCGCACTAAGCTTGCAAAAATTATACTCATACGCCTTAGAGGCGCACCTGAGCAAAATAATAAATCTTATCGAACTGCAGTTGATCTAACTTTACCGCTATTTAACATTAAGCATAACCGAAGTTTGTTTTTGGTAGTGGTGCGTGAGTTTTATTATTTCTGGACAGGAAATCCTGATGCAGTCAATATGGTGCTCAAGGATGATAAAGGTAATTTATTGCATCATTTCTTGGTAGACAATCCAAGCCTGCGTTAACGAAAATGCACAACATAAGTGCAATGCACTTATGTTGGCACTAATGTTGTGCGAATTAGTGTTGCTATCATTTTAATATATGTTATAGAACAATCGGTTACGTGTTGGCGTAATATTTGCTTAAATCCCGGGGTTAAAATTTTTTGGAATTAAGGAAATGGACACGTTAAATTCAGCGAATGATGCATTATTTGTGTTGTTAGGCGCCATTATGGTGCTGGCAATGCATGCTGGTTTTGCATTTTTAGAAGTTGGTACCGTACGTAAAAAAAATCAGGTTAACGCCTTGGTGAAAATTATGGTCGATTTTTCAGTATCGACAATAGCGTACTTTTTCATTGGCTATAGCATTGCTTATGGCGTTGATTTTTTTAGCGGTGCAGACGCACTTGCCAGTAAGAATGGCTTTGGTTTGGTTAAGTTCTTTTTCTTATTGACTTTTGCCGCAGCTATTCCAGCGATTATTTCTGGTGGTATTGCTGAAAGAGCAAAATTCAATCCTCAGCTTCTAGCAACCTTTGCATTGGTGGGTTTTGTTTATCCATTTTATGAGGGGATTGTCTGGAATAACCATTATGGCTTTCAAGATTGGCTGAATGTCGCTTTTGGCGCCAAATTTCATGACTTTGCCGGCTCCGTTGTTGTTCATGCAATGGGTGGCTGGATTGCATTGAGCGCCGTACTTTTATTGGGTGCACGTGGTGGGCGTTATGGTAAGGATGGTCGCATCCATGCTCATCCACCTTCCAATATTCCATTTCTTGCATTAGGTGCTTGGATACTCACCGTGGGCTGGTTTGGTTTCAATGTGATGTCGGCACAATCGATTCAAGGGATTTCTGGATTGGTAGCAGTTAACTCTTTAATGGCCTTGGTGGGCGGTACGTTGGCGGCATTGGTCATGGGTAAAAATGACCCGGGTTTTGTTCATAATGGACCTCTGGCTGGTTTGGTTGCCGTCTGTGCAGGCTCTGATGTTATGCATCCGATGGGTGCGCTAGTCACTGGTGCTGTTGCTGGAGTGCTATTTGTTTGGGCATTTACGTTAACGCAAAACCGTTTGAAAATTGACGATGTGCTAGGTGTTTGGCCATTACATGGCTTGTGCGGTGCTTGGGGCGGTATTGCTGCCGGTATTTTTGGTGCAAAGGCACTTGGTGGTATTGGAGGTGTAAGCTTAGTGTCACAACTAATTGGTACTGGGTTAGGTATTGCTGTTGCGCTCATTGGTGGTGCTGTAGTTTATGGTGTACTTAAGAAAACCATTGGTATTCGTATGGGAACTGAAGAGGAGTTTGTTGGTGCCGATTTAAGCATACATAAGATTGTATCTAGTGCTGATGATTGATTGGTTTAAAGTTTAGTTGATTGGAAAAAATAAAGTTTGCCGGACGGTAATAAAGTCTGTCGAAAATTGAAACTAAAAAGGCTCTTACTAAGAGCCTTTTTTGGTACTACTAAGAAAATTTTGTAGCAATCATTCTTGATGAATATTGATTAAAAATAAATATAGACAGTCAATCCCTCAATCGACTGGGTGTCTGTACTATTTTTAGGCAGTTTTATTTGAAAAGTAAGAAAACGACCAAATATGCATTATGCTGGTTCCATACGACCTATCAATTTTAATTTTGGCAAAGTCGTATAACATAATTAGGTCTTTACTTTTGTCCTCTTGAATTTCAGTGATATTAACCGCAAATTGAGCAGCCGCAATCGCGGATGGCTTAGTTCCAAATGCTGCAACAGATAACGAATAGTTTTCATATTTAGCAGCATCATAGACTCCCTTTATGATGGTGTATGTTTTTAGGGGATCGTTTGCGCCAGAAAATTTGAATCTGGGAGAGGCAAATGTATTTAATTCTTTAAACTGCATAAAATTGCATGACAAAGTAATATTATCCCAACCAACTTGATAACCAGGTATGCCAGCCAAACATGTCATATTTTTTACATTGAACTCATCAGAGTTGATTAATGCACCAAGCCTATGTCCCTCCCAGCCTAGAAAGAAAAGGATTCTAGAGTTTCGACTAGAGCCCACAAAAGGCGGGAGTTGTTGGACGCCTAGGCCGTCATCTGATAACTCATAAATTGTGTTCAACTTTCGTAGACTTACCAATACCAAAAGGTCATCTTGCAACTCTCAGACAGCGCACTTACTCCGCAGATGCGCCTCGAACTCATCGACCGGCAATGGTTTGCTGAAATAGTATCCTTGCACTTCGTTACAGCCCTGCAAACGCAGGAATGCCAGTTGCTCCGAAGTTTCAACACCTTCGGCAATGGTTTTCATACCAAGACTATTCGCCAAGCTGATGATGGCGGTGACAATAGCCTTATCTTCTGGGTCTTCGGTAATGTCGCGCACAAAGGACTGGTCAATCTTGAGCTTGTAGATCTGGAAGCGTTTAAGGTAACTCAAAGAAGAATAACCAGTGCCGAAGTCATCAATCGACATGCGGATACCGCGCGCATGTAGATCGTCCATCACCGCGATGGCTCGGAGCGGATCATCCATCGCGACCCCCTCTGTCAACTCCAACTCCAGATACTGTGGCGGCAGCTTCGCCTCTTCTAGAATCTGCGTGACCAATTCAGGCAGGTGAGGATGACGGAACTGCAAGGCTGAGAGGTTAACCGCAATCACCATTGGCTTAAAGCCGCTGTCCATCCAAATTTTCAATTGATGAACAGCTCTACGTAGCACCCATTCGCCAATTTTTAGAATTTGGCCACTGGACTCTGCGATGGGGATAAACTCTGCTGGTGAAACTGTACCCAGCTCTGGATGCTGCCAGCGTAATAGTGCTTCTGCACCGATAATGCGCCCATCTTGCAACGACACTTGGGGCTGATAGTGCAACTGCAATTGGTCGAGTTTCAGCGCATGTCGCAGGGCATTTTCCAGTTGCAACGTACGCGCTGAATGTATCTGCATTTCCTGTGTAAAAAAGCGGTAAGTGTTGCGACCATCGTGCTTGGCGCGGTACATTGCAACGTCAGCACACTTAAAGAGAGACTCAAA
Organism: Methylotenera sp.; assembly: GCA_027310735.1. Lineage (GTDB taxonomy): Bacteria > Pseudomonadota > Gammaproteobacteria > Burkholderiales > Methylophilaceae > Methylotenera. Next base: position 8,604 of record DAIDAH010000117.1, read on the forward strand.
ATCATTTCCGTCGTCTGGATACATGGCGATGCCAATCGAGGAGGTAATGTGCAATTCATGCTGCTCGATCTGGTAGGAATGAGCGACTGTCTCC
>DAIDAH010000118.1 GCA_027310735.1 Methylotenera sp.
CGCGTTCACCGTAAGCAATGTCTTTACGGCGTTGCACAATCGGCAGATAAGCTTGCAGGAAGCTGTCGCCCACGGCACGTTGTAGTGCAAAGCTTTTTTCAAAACCTAGTTCGTTGAAGTCATCAAAAAAGATGCCGCCGATACCGCGTGGTTCTTGGCGGTGTTTCAGGTAAAAATACGTGTCGCATTCTTTTTTGAATTTTGGATAATAAGCTGGATCAAAAGCGTCTAGCGCTGTTTTATTGGTACGGTGGAAATGTGCCGCATCTTCCTCAAAGCCGTAGTATGGCGTTAAGTCCATGCCGCCGCCAAACCACCAGATATCGGACTCTTGAGTGTTTTGAGGCGCTTTGGCAATAAAGAAGCGCACGTTCATGTGTACTGTTGGCACATATGGGTTGCGTGGGTGAAATACTAGCGATACGCCCATGGCTTCCCAAGCGCGACCAGCAGCTTCTGGGTGAGCTGCACTGGCAGAAGGTGGTAATTTGCTACCTATAACGTGTGAAAAGCCCACGCCTGCACGCTCAAACACATTGCCCTCTTCTAGCAGGCAAGACGTGCCACCGCCGCCCTCTGGGCGTTGCCAGCTATCTTGTAGAAAATTTTTGCCATCGACTAATTCTACTGCCTCGACAATTTTGGCTTGCAGGTTTTGTAAGTAGCTTAATACGTCTTGGGTATTCATGGTTTAACCTTTATGCGGATTAGCCTTTGATGGCTCGGTAGCCAATATCGGTGCGGTGTTGCGCGCCATCAAATTGAATATCATCAATAATTTTGTACGCTTGCTGTTGAGCAAACTTTACAGTTTCACCTAAAGCAGTGACGCATAGCACACGACCACCGCTAGTGAATACTTTGCCATCTTTTAGCACCGTACCTGCATGGAATACATGCGCGTCTTCCAGATTCTTAGGTAAGCCGGTAATTTCATCACCTAGTCTTGGCGTGTCAGGGTAGTTGGCAGATGCCATGACTACGCCTAGCGCGGTGCGTCTGTCCCACACCGCTTCTGCAAGGTTCAATGTGCCATCAACCGCATGTTCAGCGAGTGCCACAAAGTCAGATTTCAGACGCAACATAATCGGTTGTGTTTCTGGATCGCCCATGCGGCAATTAAACTCTAAGGTTTTAACGTTGCCATCAGGTGAGATCATCAAGCCTGCATATAAAAAACCAGTGTAAGGAATGCCATCTTTTGCCATGCCTTCTACAGTTGGTTTGATAATTTCGCGCATGGCTCTGGCATGAATTTCAGGCGTCACGACTGGTGCGGGTGAATATGCACCCATGCCGCCAGTGTTCGGGCCTTGGTCACCATCAAGCAAACGTTTATGGTCTTGGCTAGTGGCGAGTGGCAAGATGTTTTTGCCGTCTACCATCACAATGAAGCTGGCTTCTTCACCCGTTAAAAACTCTTCAATCACTACACGTGCGCCAGCGCTACCGAGTTTATTATCCGAGAGCATGGCGTCAATCGCAGCATGCGCCTCGTCGTTAGACATGGCAACTACTACGCCTTTGCCTGCGGCTAGGCCATCAGCCTTAATCACAATCGGCGCACCTTGTTGATTAACGTAGTCATGAGCCAGTTGCGCATCGGTGAATGTCGCGTAAGCCGCAGTCGGGATGTTGTGGCGAATCATGAATGCTTTGGCAAAGTCTTTGGAAGATTCCAGTTGCGCTGCTGCTTTAGTTGGGCCAAAAATTCTTAGGCCAGCCGCACGGAATGCATCCACCACGCCTTGGGATAGAGGCGCTTCAGGGCCAACAATCGTCAGTTGGATTTGCTCTGTTTGTGCAAAAGCCAGTAAATCTGCCACGCTGGAAACTGGCACGTTGACCATGTCAGGGTCTAGCGCTGTGCCGGCATTGCCTGGGGCAACATATACGCGGCTCACTTCTTTGTTTTGTGCGATTTTCCAGGCAAGTGCGTGTTCGCGACCGCCGCTACCAATGACTAATATTTTCATGAATTCATCATATGAGTGAATTGCGCAATTGCGCGACTTCTCATTCCTTGTCTATCTTAATGATATGCCAGCGCCATTTGTTGCGCGGCCCCATATATTTAATCCCATCAATGCTATTGATGGGATTTTCGTTTTTTAGTGTCTAAAGTGGCGAACGCCTGTCACTACCATAATTAAACCATGCTCGTCAGCTGCGGCAATCACTTCTTCATCGCGCATGCTGCCACCTGGGTGAATCACGCAGCTTGCACCAGCTTCTGCTAGCACATCAATACCGTCACGAAACGGGAAGAAGGCATCAGATGCAACCACTGAATTGGTTAAGCTAAGGCCAGCGTTTTGTGCTTTGATGGCTGCAATGCGTGTACTGTCAACACGGCTCATTTGACCTGCGCCTACGCCGAGTGTCATGCCATCGTTACAGAATACAATCGCGTTGGATTTCACATATTTGGCTACCGTCCAAGCAAATAGCATGTCTTCAAGCTGTTGTGGCGTTGGTTGTTTTTTAGAAACGACTTTCAGATCAGTCACTTTCATATCGTGGTTGTCGGCTGATTGAATCAGCAAGCCTGAACTTACGCGCTTGGTGTCGTATGCATTGCGGCCTGCGCTGCCATCTTCTGGCAAGGCAATTTTGAGTACGCGTACATTGGCTTTTGCGGTGAAAACGGCTAAAGCATCAGCGGTGTAGTCAGGAGCGATTAACACCTCAACAAATTGCTTGCTCACGGCTTCAGCCGCTTCTTTATCCACGATTTTGTTGAAAGCGATAATGCCGCCAAATGCGCTGCTTGGGTCAGTTTTGAAGGCTTTGCTGTATGCTTCAAGCGCAGTTGCACCTAACGCCACACCGCATGGATTGGCGTGTTTGACGATCACACATGCTGTGCCAGTGAATGATTTAACGGCTTCCCACGCTGCATCTGAATCTGCAATGTTGTTGTAGGAAAGTTCTTTACCTTGCAACTGCTGTGCAGTCACCAATGAGCCCTCTGCTGGATTCAAATCACGGTAGAAAGCGGCTTGCTGGTGTGGATTTTCGCCATAACGTAAATCTTGCACTTTAATAAAGTTGGTATTGCTTTGCGCAGGGAATTGGTGAGATACCGGTTGCTTGCTTGCCATGCTGGCAGTGTAATCAATCGCAGATAAATAGTTGCTGATGGCAGCATCGTATTGCGATACACGATTAAATGCCGCAACAGATAAAGCAAATGTCGTAGCTTCAGCAACCGCACCACCAGTGCTTTGCAGCTCACTGATGACATCCGCATATTGGCTTGCATCGGTCAGTACAGCGACGTCTTTCCAGTTCTTGGCTGCTGAGCGCACCATTGCTGGGCCACCAATGTCGATATTTTCAATTGCATCTTCAAGTGTACAGTTTGGCTTTGCGACTGTGGCTTCAAACGGATATAAATTCACCACCACCATATCAATGTTAGGGATGCTGGCAGTTTGCATCGCAGCAACATGTTCAGGCAAATCGCGACGACCTAAAATACCGCCATGCACTTTCGGATGCAGGGTTTTAACGCGGCCATCCAGCATTTCTGGAAAGCCAGTGTAATCGCTAACTTCAATGACAGGAATTTGATTGTCACGAAATAGTTTTGCAGTGCCGCCTGTTGAAAGAATTTCGATGCCGAGCGCGTTAAGGCTTTTAGCTAAATCGATAATGCCAGTTTTGTCTGAAACGCTGATGAGCGCACGTTTAATAGTTGCCATAAAATTTATTCCATAATACAAATGATAACGGTGTTGGCTTCGTCTTCAGTGTTTCGCCGTACTTAATGTACTGTCTTCAACACTTCAATCCTTGCCGCCTTGTTTTCCTTTGATTATGAAATAAATTAAAAGCGATATTCAATAATCAAAGGCGGTGATTTTTTTACTCGATGTTGTATTGCTGCAATTTCTTGCGCAAAGTATTGCGGTTAATGTCTAAAATTTCAGCCGCTTTGCTTTGGTTGCCAGCGGTGTGTTGCATGACATATTCCAACAATGGTTTTTCGATACAGCTCAATACCATGTCGTAGATGGCGTGCGGAGGCTCACCATCCAGATCCTTGAAATATTGGTCTAGAGATGATTTCACACTGTTGGCAAGTTCACATTTATTCATTTTTTTAATTAGCCTCAAGTACTAGGTTTTTATTGGATAATGCCACCGTCTTCTTCGGTGTCGTACTGCAAGCGATGATCGCGGCTTTGTAAATGCTCAAAGAACTCATCAATCGCTGATAACTGCAAATCTATGGTTTGCAATGTATTCATGTTGTGGCGGAAGTTGGCCGAATCCTTTAAGCCTCTGGTGTACCAAGAGATATGCTTACGCGCCATGCGCATGCCGGTTAGCTCGCCGTAAAAATCATATAGATCATGCAAGTGGGCAAGCATTACGGAGCGAATCTCAGTGACTTCAGGTGCTGGTAAATGCTCACCTGTGTTGATGAAATGCTCAATTTCGCGAAATATCCATGGGCGACCTTGGGCGGCGCGGCCTATCATCACGGCATCAGCACCAGTGTAATCCAGCACGAATTTGGCTTTTTCTGGCGTGGTAATGTCGCCGTTGGCGATCAAGGGAATGCGAATGGCTTGTTTCACGGCAGCAATGGTGTCGTACTCTGCATCACCCGTGTAAAGACAAGCGCGGGTGCGACCATGCATCGCCAGCGCCTGCACGCCAATGTCTTCAGCCATTTTGGCGATTTGTACCGCGTTGCGATTGTTTTTGTCCCAGCCAGTGCGAATTTTCAATGTCACAGGCACATCAACTGCACCCACAACAGCACGTAGTATCTGCGCCACCAGTGGCTCGTCTTTCAATAAAGCAGAACCCGCCATCACGTTGCAGATTTTTTTAGCTGGGCAACCCATGTTGATGTCGATAATCTGTGCGCCGTTATCCACATTGTGACGCGCAGCTTCAGCCATCATCTTTGGGTCTGCGCCGGCGATTTGTACTGAGATCGGGTCAACTTCGCCTTCGTGATTCGCACGGCGCAAGGTTTTTTCGCTGCCGTAGAGTAGTGAGTTAGAGGTGACCATCTCGGACACGGCCAGCCCTGCGCCCATTTTCTTACAAAGTTGGCGAAATGGTCTGTCCGTCACGCCGGCCATGGGAGCGACAACCAGATTATTTTTAAGTATGTGTGAGCCGATTTGCACTGTTTAGCTTTTGGATTGCATTGTGAACGCGAAAGCTGCCTATTTTATATGCAAATGAGGTGGTCGAAAACTTAAATTTCTACAAATGTAAAAAATTACTCAATATTTAAGCGCAATATTTCAGCAATATTACACGTGTGTAATCTTCTTCTTCGAAGCAGTTATTGCCTATATAAATGCTTGAGTCGTTGTAATTTCAGTATGAAATTGATGCAATATCATGACTAAATTGTGTATGCGTGTTCAGTTAAAGCAATTAAAAATTTTTAATGAATAAATGGATTGTGCTAGCATCACGTTTAATGCGTGCTTTTATTGATAAGGCTTGCGGACGTTTTAACCCTTCTTAAACTTAGAATTAATACTTAGGATCAATCTATGAATAAATCTGAACTCGTTGCAAAAGTTGCTATTGAAGCTGGAGTAAGCCAAGCTGAAGCTGGTCGTGTACTTGATGCAATCACTAACACTATCGGCAATGCATTAAAAGATGGTGACAATGTTGCTCTCGTTGGTTTTGGTACATTTCAAGTAACTGCAAAAGCAGCGCGTGCTGGCCGCAATCCATCTACAGGCGCAACTATTCAGATTGCAGCGCGTAACGCTCCAACATTTAAAGCGGGTAAGACATTGAAAGATAAAGTTAACTAATTTTCAGTTGATTTTACAGATAGTAAAAAAGGACGCTCCGCGTCCTTTTTTTATGCCTGATACCAATGCAGCGTTAGGTTATGCCGACTTTTGAGTGATTAAAAATTAGATATTATGGGTAGTCTTAAAGTGTTTATATATTTTAGTTTGGAAATATGGCATATTTGGAGGATGATGGGTATTAAACAGGTCTGTATACAAAGCTAAGGGGAGCCTTATTGCTATGTGTTTAAGTTTTAGTCGCTAGCCAGCCTAATGGTTAGTCATAAAAATACAAGTGTTATCCTGTCGCCGAGCCGATTCATTTGGCTTGGAGTTATTCTTTCTATCGCATTCTGGCTAATGGTCAGTTGCATCAATACCGTCTTTTTTACTCATTTGCCATTATCAGAAAGTTTGCAGCCAAGCGGCATAGAGTTGTATATGCGGCTGTTGGTTTCTCTTCTGATTGTTGTTATTGGTTATATGAGTTCACGTCTTGCACAGAGACGAATAGAGGCTGATTTTTTAAAAAATGATGCACAACTCCACCATATTATTGAGACTTCGCTGGATGGCTTCTGGATTATTGACCAGCAAGGTGGATTTCTGGAAGTGAATGATGCCTATTGCCTGATGATTGGTTACCAGCGTGAAGAGTTGTTGAATATGAACATCATTGATGTTGAGGCAATGGAAAGTCCTGAAGTGGCTATTCGACATATTGAGCAGATCATAAAGACGGGTGCAGATCGTTTTGAGACTAAGCATCGTAGAAAAGATGGCTATGTCTTAGACATAGAGGTGAGTGCTAGCTATGGGCAAGATGGACAGTTCTATTGTTTTCTTCACGATGTCACTCGTCGTAAACGATCAGAAGTGGAGCTAAAAGATAGCGAGTTTCGATGGAAGTTTGCGATTGAGGGTACTGGCGATGGCGTTTGGGATTGGGATATTGAGACCAATCAGGCGAAATATTCAACACGTTGGAAGGAGATGCTAGGGTATTCTGAAAGCGATACTTTTCCAACCTGTCAGGAATGGTTAAGACGAATACATCCTGATGATCAAGCTCAAGTGACCGAGATGATGCGGGCCTATCTTGCAGGTGAAGCGCCAGCATATGTAGTGGAATACAGGTTACGTTGCAAGGATGATCATTACAAATGGTTGTTAGGGCGGGGTATGGTTGTCCAGTACGGTGAAAACGGAAAACCGCTGCGTATGATTGGCACCCATGTAGACCTCACTGAGCGTAAGGCTGCAGAGGAGGAGTTGTATTTGCAGAAGGAGTATCTTAAGGCCATTTTTGATAGTGAGCCTGAATGCGTAAATGTGTTGGCGCCTGATGGGGCTCTTTTGGATATCAATGCGGCTGGGCTGAGAATGTTGCAAGTTGATAATGTTGAAGATGCGCAGAAGGCAGGGCTATTAAGTTTTATTGAGCGTAGTCACCAACCTGCGTTTCTCGCCCTGCATAAAAGTGTGATGGAAGGTAATTCCGGAGTTTTGGAGTTTCCTGTCAATGGTAAAAGGGGCGGTAAGCGTTGGTTGGAAATTCATGCGACTCCACTACGGGATAAGCAAGGCCAGGTCGTCAGCTTCCTTGGTGTGACGCGTAATATTACCGAGCATAAACTTTTTCAGTACGAGTTGGAGCAGCAGGCTCGTTTCGATTATCTGACTGGCGTCAACACGCGTGGTTATTTTATGCAGCAGGCCGAAATGGAGCTTGCGCGAGCAATTCGTTACGGACATAACTTGTCATTGTTCATGCTGGATATAGATTATTTTAAAAAAATTAATGACAGTCATGGTCATAAAGCAGGCGACATGGTGCTGAAAGAGTTGGCAGTGGTTTGTAAGCAGATATTGCGTGAAGTAGATATTATTGGCCGCATAGGTGGGGAGGAGTTTGCAATCCTGCTTCCGGAAACAAATCTGGATGAGGGTGCTGAGGTTGCTGAGCGGTTAAGGAGTGCTATCGAGCAAGCGGAAGTTCAGGTCGAGAGCGGCCTCTCGTTAAGGTTCAAGGTTTCGATCGGTCTTACCTCCATATTGAGCATGGATGAGAGTCTGGATGTTTTACTAGTTCAGGCAGATAAAGCGCTGTATGTGGCGAAGGACTCTGGGCGCAATCAAGTTCATGTTGCAATGTAGTTATGGAGTAGCCTATGTTTAAGGGGCTCTTAAAAACTTTCAATAGCAGTAATTGATTAATGGAGTCAGTGTGTGGCTGTTAATTGTGATATTTTTTTTGTTGGTACCGTAAAAAATAATGCCATTCAATAATATTGAATGGCACTATTTCATGAGTGATGTGCGAGATTTAAAGTATCAGTTGCAAGATAGCAGCTTGATGCCATCAATCATTTATTCACCAGAGTAAACAATGTCAGCTCTACGGTTTTGTGCCCATGCAGCTTCATTCTCACCTATCGCTTTTGGTTTCTCTTCACCATAGCTAATCGTTTCGATTTGTTTGTCTGCTACACCTAATACGTTCGCTGCTTTTTTAACTGCTACCGCACGTTTTTGACCTAAAGCTAAGTTGTACTCACGGCTACCACGGTCATCTGCATTGCCTTCAATACGGATGCTGGCATCAGGATGGCTAACAAGATACTGCGCATGCGCTTCGATCAATGCGCGATATTCAGGTTTGATGTCATATTTGTCGAAATCAAAATAAACATTACGTTTTGACAGAATGTTGTTTGGGTCTGTTAA
>DAIDAH010000119.1 GCA_027310735.1 Methylotenera sp.
TCCACACATGTTGATCATGAAGAAACGATCATGTTAAGTCGGCCACATGTAACAGATGAATACGGATACTTTCGTATGCATCGCCAAGAACATGAGCGCATTATACAAAAACTAAACCTACTCGTTGAAGAGTGCTTTTCATTAGAGGGTCAAGGCAACACGCCTGACATATACCGCAAGTTTCACAAAAAGCTTACCGACATATTTGAAGAACATGACCGCCTCTTTGACGACCCATTTATCGCATCAACCCAGCATGAGTCAACACGCAAATCAGAAATTGTTTCAATAAGCATTTAGCCATTAAATTAGGTTTGATAAAGCTTTAAGCGCAATATGCGTTAAAATGGCGCCCTTATGCAAGACTTCCAATCATTTTTAGCCCCAGCAAAAATCAACTTGTTTTTGCATATTACAGGCCAACGCGCAGATGGCTACCATCTGCTACAAACCGTATTTCGCCTGCTAGATTATTACGACACAATCCACCTCAAGCCTACACAGACAAAAGAGATTAAACGTGTAAATGACGTGGCTGGTGTTCCAGAAGAACAAGATTTATGCATCCGTGCAGCCAAGCTTTTACAACAAAGCACTAACTGCAAGCAAGGTGTCGAAATGTTCGTTGAAAAACACATTCCGATGGGCGGCGGTTTAGGCGGCGGAAGCTCAGATGCCGCTACAGTGCTACTAGCTCTAAATCACCTATGGAAACTAAATCTAAGTCGCAAAGAACTATTGCCACTAGGCTTACAATTAGGGGCAGATGTACCATTTTTTATTTTCGGAACAAACGCATGGGCCGAGGGTATTGGTGAACAATTACAAGCAATTAACCTACCAGAAACCTACTACGTAGTATTGAATCCCAATGTACATGTTTCCACCGCACAAATTTTTAACGATAAGCAATTGACAAAAGATTCAATTCCCAAGATAATGTCGACCTTTTCGAGCATAGCTAATTCAGCGGCAGGCACTATCGGCACTGAATTTACAAACCAGCTTGAAGAAATAGTTTGTAATAAGTACCCGGCAGTTTTTAATTGTTTGACTTGGCTTAAACAGTTTGGAAATGCTAGAATGAGCGGCTCTGGCGCTTCAGTGTTTTTAGAGGTCGCTAACGAGAAAGTTGCAAATGACATTTGTAGTAAAAAGCCAGAAAATGTACAAGGTTTTGTGGCAAAAGGGTTAAACCAGCACCCTTTATTTAAACTTGCAGTTTAAATAAGCTGATTAAATTATTGGGGAGTCGCCAAGTTGGTTAAGGCACTGGGTTTTGATCCCAGCATCCGAAGGTTCGAGTCCTTCCTCCTCAGCCAATATTCACTGTGCAGACATGCAGTCTGTATAGATTAAATAAATAGTAAGCGTGTAGATATTGATTTACACGCTTTTATTTTTTATAAGCTTTTGTTGATAACTTCACGCAGGTGCTGATTAAAATCAAGCACGATAGGAAATCAAATGGGGTCTAGCGCCAACATGATGGTCTTTACTGGCACGGCTAATCCGGTGCTTGCAGAAAAGGTTGCCGGCCATTTAGGCATTGAACTTGGTCGCGCACACGTTGGCACGTTTAGCGACGGCGAAATCACTGTTGAGTTACTTGAAAACGTTCGCGGTCGCGATGTATTTGTACTGCAATCTACAAGCCACCCTACCAATGACAGTCTAATGGAAGTCATGGTCATGGTAGATGCGCTACGCCGCTCATCTGCGGGCCGCATCACCGCAGCTATTCCTTACTTTGGTTACTCACGCCAAGATCGTCGTCCACGTTCAGCACGTGTAGCGATTACAGCCAAAGTAGTAGCCAACATGCTGACAGGTGTTGGTGTAAACCGCTTACTTACAATGGATTTGCACTCAGACCAAATCCAAGGTTTCTTTGACATCCCAGTAGACAACATCTACGCCACACCAATTTTGCTGGCAGATTTAGCACGTCAAAACCACGAGAACTTAATCGTTGTTTCTCCTGACGTTGGTGGTGTAGTGCGCGCACGTGCATGCGCCAAACAACTTAACTCTGATTTAGCCATTATTGACAAACGCCGCCCAAAACCAAATGTTGCCAAGGTAATGAACATTATTGGTGATGTATCTGGTCGCACCTGCGTCATCATGGATGACATGGTTGACACGGCAAACACGCTTTGCGAAGCTGCGGCAGCATTGAAAAAACATGGCGCTAAAAAAGTATTAGCCTATGCCACGCATCCAGTATTATCTGGCGGTGCGGCTGAGCGCATTCTTAACTCTGAGTTAGATGAATTGGTTGTCACCAATACCATCCCTCTTGGCTTAGAAGCGGCTAACTGTAAAAAAATTCGTCAATTAAGTGCGGCTGAATTATTAGCTGAAACAATCCGTAGAATTAGCTGTGAAGATTCTGTTTCCTCACTATTTATGGATTAATGATTAAAATAGCCTGTTGATTTTAAAGTAATTGTTTTAAAGTTTTAACCCCCTGTTTTCTGGTCGCGGAAAACAGATTTTAGTGTAGTAACTGACAGGAAGTTCTGACAGTAAATATTGGAGTAGTAAAATGTCTATCGAAATTAATGCAGTAAAACGTGATGCAAAAGGTACGGGTGCGAGCCGCCGTCTTCGTCGCGCTGGCACAGTTCCAGGTGTTGTTTATGGTGGTGGTAAAGAAGCATTCCCACTTGAAATCAACGCTAAAGAATTATTCTTACAATTCCGCCACGAAGCTTTCCACGCTTCAGTACTAAGCTTAATCTTAGATGGCAAAAAAGAAAGTGTATTGTTACGTGACTTTCAAATGCACCCAGTGCGTAACACTATTCAACACATTGATTTTCAACGTGTAAGTGCTACTGAAAAAATCCACGTAAAAGTACCATTCCACTTCATCAATGGCGAAATCGCTCCTGGCGTTAAAACTGGCGGCGGCATTGTGGCTCACATTTTGACTGAAGCAGACGTAAGCTGCTTGGCAAAAGATTTGCCAGAGTTCATTGAAGTAGATTTGGCTAAACTTGAAATGGGTCACTCAATTCACTTGTCACAAATCAAACTACCTAAAGGTGTTTCTTTTGTACAATTAGCGCATGAGGATGACGCAGCAATTGCATCTATCGCTAAAACACGTGGCGGCGTTGCTGAAGCTGCAACAGAAACTGAAGCTTAATTCTAAGCAACAATTTAAGCTTTGTTAAATTAACGCGCGCTTTATCATGAAGTGCGCGTTTTTTGTTTATATTAGCGAATAATGAATAGCATTAAATTATTAGTAGGTCTGGGCAACCCTGGCGACAAATATGCAGCCACGCGTCACAATGCTGGGTTCTGGTGGATAGATCAGCTTGCCATTCAAACCAATAGCAAATTGGCTTTGGATGCAAAATTTCTGGGGTTTGCCGGAAAACTAAACCCAAGCACAGACACTTGGCTACTCAAGCCAACAACCTTTATGAACGTCAGCGGAAAATCCGTTGCAGCACTCGCTAATTATTATAAAATTCTGCCTGCGCAAATTTTAATCATCCATGACGAATTAGACTTACCCCCCAACACTGCCAAACTTAAAAAAGGTGGCGGACATGGCGGGCATAATGGCCTTAAAGATATTGCTTCAGCATTAGGTACGGCAGATTTCTGGCGCTTGCGTCTGGGCATCGGTCACCCAGGTGATCGTAATGAAGTAATTAATTTTGTGCTGAAAGCCCCTTTAAAAGACGAGCAAACAGCCATCAATCAATGCATTGATGACAGCATGCAAATAGTGCCGCAATTGTTAAGCGGCGACTTTGAAACTGCAATGTTAAAATTGCATACCAAAAAAACGAATAGAGAATAAACATGAAGTGCGGAATTGTTGGTTTACCAAACGTAGGAAAATCTACCCTTTTCAACGCGATTACTAAGGCAGGCATTGCAGCAGAAAACTACCCGTTCTGCACTATTGAGCCAAACGTAGGTATTGTCGAAGTGCCTGACACACGCATGCAGGCGCTGATTGACATTGTAAAACCGCAACGCGTACAACCAGCCATCGTAGAGTTTGTGGATATTGCTGGCTTAGTAGCTGGTGCATCAAAAGGTGAGGGTTTAGGCAATAAGTTCTTAGCCAACATCCGTGAAACAGACGCAATCGCACACGTTGTACGCTGCTTTGAAGACAGCAACGTGATTCACGTAGCCAATAAAATTGACCCGCTTTCAGACATTGAAGTTATCAACACCGAATTAGCTTTAGCAGACATGGAAACTGTAGAAAAAACCATGCATCGCGAAAGCAAAAAAGCTAAAAGTGGTGACAAAGATGCTATCGCTCTCATGGCAGTATTAGACAAAATATTACCAGCCCTAAATGAAGCCAAAGCAGTACGTACGCTTGGTTTAGATGCAGACGAATTGCAGCTACTTAAACCACTATGCCTAATTACCGTTAAGCCTGTAATGTACCTCGCCAACGTCGATGAAAAAGGCTTTGAAAATAACCCACATCTAGACAAAGTAGTCGCCCTTGGTAAAGCAGAAAATTCACCTGTAGTATGCATCTGCGCAAAAATTGAAGGTGAGATTTCTGAACTGGATGAAGAAGACAAACTACTCTTTTTAAGCGAACTTGGCCAAGAAGAACCAGGCCTGAACCGCGTTATCCGTGCGGCCTACGCCCTACTTGGTTTGCAAACCTACTTCACAGCAGGCGTACAAGAAGTACGCGCTTGGACAGTAAAAGTAGGTGCTACCGCACCACAAGCGGCAGGCGTCATTCATACAGACTTTGAACGCGGCTTTATTCGTGCAGAAGTCATCGCCTACGATGAGTTTGTAAAAAACAAAGGCGAACAAGGCTCAAAAGAAGCAGGAAAAATGCGTTTAGAAGGCAAAGAATATATCGTGCAAGACGGCGATGTAATGCACTTTAGATTTAATGTGTAGTTTTACAACAATCAAATCAAATAATCGCAAAACTAATTTTGACAAGCGAGCTGTAAAACACTAAAATTGCGGCCTTGCTGAAATTCAAGCAAACAAGTTTACATGGTGATGTAGCTCAGCTGGTTAGAGCACAGGATTCATAATCCTGGGGTCGAGGGTTCAAGTCCCTCTTTCACCACCAATAAAGACGCCCCTTTCGAGAGATTGGGGCGTTTTCATTTCTAGCACACCATCAGCTTTGTAACCAGTTTGTAACCAGATTTAATAAATACTTACTTCGTTACCATGTGCATCACTAAGCATTATAAATCCGCTTAAAAATTATCACCCAAGACATTTCTTCAAGAGTAGCCTTGTATATTTTACTCATAATTTCCACGAAGACATTCAAATGAATCTATCGAAGAAATCTAATATAGAACGAGATAAGTCAGCAAAGGCACAAATCAGAAATATATATGTACCTGAACATATTGCTGACCCTCACAAATTCACACGAAACACTCAATTAGCATTTGAAAAGATTATCAATAAATTTGCAGTTACTAAGATGTCAAAAAAGCTACCTAGCGATTATCTTTCTACCATTAAATCAATCTATCGAGGTCGATTTGTATGCCGTAATGCAAACTGCTTTCATGTGACAGTTTCAGATGGGCTTGCAAATAGAGCAATACGCTTTCTTGATTCTCTGGCTAAAGAACTTGGAAATAGAAAGTTTAAAATCCAATTTATCCAAGATGATGCAGGGAGTTTTATTGTCGCAATCAAAGACAATGAGCACATTAGTTTTCATATTTCAGAAGGTTATAGGTATCACCCCATTAAAAATGACCTTAGGTCAGAGTTGGAAAGATCGCTTTTCCGGAACAAAGAGCCAATACCTACAGGTAAACTAACCTTAACCATATTAGCGAGGGAAACTCATATTAGTAATAGTTGGTCAGATGGTAAGAAACTAATTGAAGATGCTTTACCTACAATTATTAACTCGTTTGAGAGTCTGGTCCTTTGCCAGAAACAACGTAGAGTTGATAATGCATTAAAAGATGATCGACGCAGAGAGGAATTAAGTATCTTTAATGAAATCGAAAGTAGAAGGCATGCAGAAAAAGCTGTATACGACAATGCCATGCAAGAAGCGCAAACCTTTAATGCTCATAGAGAGTTAGAAACATACCTCAATCACTTAGAACTAAATTGTCTTAAAGAGTATGGCTATTTGAATGATGCAACCCAACACTGGCTCTCAACTGCAAGAAAGATTGCTGAGTCACAAAGCCCCACTAGTAAGAGACTGAAAATACTAGGTAATTTCCATATATGAGGAAATATAATTAATGTGATATCTAGCTGCATTCTTAATGCTACTTACTGCTAGTAATATAACTAGACTTCCGACATTATGATATATCTACTGGAACGGGTGAAGTCCACAGTAGTTAAGTTAAAATGATTCAGCTAACAATGAAGATATAGGTATTAATATAATATACTTAGTCCAATAGTCAAAAATTTTGAATTCATGCAATTGGCAAACATTGACTATTAAGTTTTTCTTATACAACTAAAATAATAAGATCTGGAATTCTTTATGCCTCTATTGCCACCCATGGTCACTGATAGCTATATTCCTCCAGCTAGCAGATGGATTAAATTCTTAAGGTCTTATGGACCAACCCCCAATAACTTGAGTCTCTTCGATGAATATGTAAGCGGAGCTTTAAGTAGAACAAAAGTACAGCCAATTAAGCTTTCTAGTCCCCAACTTGCAGATATGAAATCAAGAATTTTGAGTGGAGATTCTGGATCAATACTTATCGCGGGAACTGCAGGCGATGGAAAAACATATCATTGTAGGAGTCTTTGGAAATCTATAGGCGGTTCAGATTCAGAATGGTCTTCACCATCTACGATTAAAGAAATAAAATTAACCGATGGTCGGATGATTATTTTCGTTAAAGATCTAAGCGAACTTACTGATGAACAAAGTGATAGGATTCTTGAACTTTTAGAAAATTCGGTCCTAAATACAGAAAATACAACTTTTTTAGTTATAGCTTCAAATCATGGTCAAATTTTAGAACGGATGAGAGATTATGGGATTCGACAAAATCGTATTCACCCCCTAAGAAAGCCGATTCAAGATACGTTCCTTCTCTCTGCTGACGCCCCTAAGGGACTTTCAATATATGACTTAAGTAAAGCCGGTCAAAGAAAATCATTAGAAGAGATTTTATCCGCCATAGCAGGACATCCAGAATGGGAGAATTGCACAACATGCAAACTACAATCTGAAAAGCTTATATGTCCCATTTTTGAGAATAGAAATCGCATTCTAGGAAAGAATGACGAAGGTGGATTTTCAAAAAGGCTCGGTGATCTTGTAGAAGTTGCAAAGTTTAACGGATGGCATTTACCAATACGTGACTTACTTGCATTAGTTACGAATATTATTCTTGGTCACAGCGAAGCTCGTGAAGGACTTATGGGATGCAGCGATGTCGCACGTATTCAAAACAAAGGGTCAATTGAACTCGGAAGTCTTTATGGAAATGTATTTGGAGCAAATCTTCCACGTCGAAGGGCTATCGGGCTACCGGTATTTAGAGCCCTAGCATCATTTGGCGTAGGCGAAGAGACTACTAATGGTTCAGATGGGCTATTAGTTTACGGCAAGGATGACTCAAAACTTTCAGAAGCTTTTTCTCGCCTTATTAGCTCCGATCAAGTTTATGGAGCGACTCCAAACTATTTATCATCACAACTGCGCTATTTGGAAGGTGAAGAGGATGCTCGTTTAGATGCAGGGTCAGAAGAGTTTCTTGACAGACTAACGTCTCAACGTCGTAGACTATTTTTTACTTTACCAGAAAAAGAAACCAATTATACATTTTGGAGTATGACTGCATTTAAATTTGCTGGGTATTATTTAAAGTTAGCAGAAGCTCTAGAAACTAGAAATCAAATTGATGAAAATGTTAGAACAATGCTAGTAAAAGGGCTTAACCGTGTTATGTCAGGATTATTACTTGATAACAATGATCGCATATTCATAGCAAGCTCAGGAGGGTTTACCCAATCAAAAGTTAGCGTTCTTTGTGACACAGAGACTCCTTCAAGAAGAAGCGGAAACGGCGGACTAGCAATTAAGCAAAATCCCCAAACTAAACGCCCTACTTTAGATATTGTCTTGTCTCATAACACACAAGATCCTGTCTCCTTTGACCTTTCACCAGTAAGATTTGAATTTTTATGTCGTGTTGCTGAAGGGTCTTTACCTGGAAGCTTTTCTAATGAATGTCTCGAGGACATGCTTGCATTCAAAGCAAAACTATTAAGAAAGGCTGAGATTCTTAGATCAGTAATAGTACCTAATGAAGAAGAGCTTAACTCTAGCGAAAATCTTCTTACATTAAACTTTATCGAAATTGAGCAAAATGGACATGGCTTTTCTAGGCCCGTAATAATAAGGATGGGCGTATGAGAACCAAAATTG
>DAIDAH010000011.1 GCA_027310735.1 Methylotenera sp.
TCGTGGTGCTCCGCGTGATGCATTGATTGCGGATATTGCCCCTCCTCATCTACGCGGCGCAGCATTTGGGCTACGCCAATCACTTGACACAGTTGGTGCATTTCTTGGCCCCTTGCTTGCAGTGGGGTTGATGCTACTATGGGCTAACGACTTTCGTGCGGTGTTCTGGGTCGCAGTGATTCCGGGATTGATGGCCGTTGCGCTACTTTTGTTCGGAATACGTGAGCCTGAACGTCATGAAACTGGTAAGCGCTCAAATCCGATTCGCCGAGAAAATCTCAAGCGTCTCGGAGTTCAATATTGGTGGGTGGTTGGTATCGGTGCTATATTCACAATGGCACGTTTCAGCGAGGCGTTTCTGGTTTTGCGGGCGCAACAAGGAGGCATCCCAGTCGCACTAGTGCCACTGGTGATGGTGGCGATGAATGTGATCTACGCTGCTTCGGCTTACCCATTCGGTAAGCTCTCTGATCGCATTAGCCACAAAACTTTATTGGTGATTGGTCTGATTGTCCTAATTGCAGCTGATATGGTATTGGCTATCAACGATAATTGGAATGTTGTTTTAGCTGGCGTTGCGCTCTGGGGCATTCACATGGGGATTACTCAGGGCTTACTTGCTACGATGGTCGCCGATACCGCACCTCCCGACCTACGCGGCACTGCCTACGGCTTCTTCAATCTGATGAGTGGGATTGCGATGCTGTTAGCTGGCGGAGTCGCTGGGCTTTTGTGGGATAAGTTTGGAGCATCCTTCACTTTTTATGCGGGCGCAGTGTTCTGCATTATTGCACTTGCTGGTTTGGCACGGCAACCAAGACGTATTGTTGGTGATGAGTAAAGAGAAGCAATCAAATATGTTCAGCTTGTTTTAGCACTTGCTTTAGGAAAGAATGTACGAGCGAAGTTCACAACTTAAACTATAACGTCAGCCACTTCACTTTAAGGTACAGGAAGCATGATTTTGGTCAGACATTGTATAAATTTTGATGATCAATAAGTTACTGACTGAGGTTTAATTTGACCTCTAAATCAGTATGCCGCAAAGCGACCATAGTGAAATATGCATGAATAAGAACTAGTGGTCAATTAATCTTAGAGTAAGCAGTTTTACACAAAATTAAAACTAAAACGTAAGATAAGTAAAAGCAGTAAATACACAATATTGAGGTTAGATAAAAAATTGTTTTAAAATTCAAATACACAAAACTTTACGAAGGCCCATCATTTTTAATTGCTTTTAATTCTTGTTTTAGTAGAGCAATGTCTTGGTTGGATGATATTGACATCATCTGCTTATCAATCAGCTCGAGGCGTCGCTCTATTGCCTTAGTTGTTTTTCTAGCGTAGTGACCTGTGGTAATTGGAGATGCATGACCCATTAGTTTTTGAACTTCTGGCAGCTCAAGGCCAAATTTGTTATTCACAGGGTCAATAGGTGCATCATTAAGCATATAAACGCCATACATATGTCTTAAAGAGTGCAAAGACCATTGCTCTTTTTTTGTCTGCTTTGGCTTTTTTAACCCCGCCTTTTTACAGGCGTCCTGAAAATTATCATTAAGAGCTTTATCGGTTACATCAATATATGGCTTACCGCGATTGACTACATCTAAATACTGAAAAACATAGTTTTGTTCTCCTTTATTTGGTATATATTCTTCTCGGACATAAAGTGCTAATGCCTCAAAGAACCAATCCCTAAATGGTTGCATCAAATACGTTATAGATGTTTGTCTACCCTTAAAACGAGCTTTTTGCGTAGGATTCATATCAGCGCCAAAACGCTTTCCATCGGGATCTACGATATAAACCTTCTGATTTTCAATATCTATCTCATTCCATCTTAGATTTAGCGCCTCGCTAAATCTAATACCACTAGATGCTAACAAAAGCCAAAGAGTTTTATCACGATAGTTATTGGCAAAACCAACAACGTCTTGCACATTTTCAATTGGGAAATCAAGCCTAGTTGTGTTTATTTGACTCTTTAAGGCTATATTGATTAGCTTTGATGGTCTTTTAAGAAACCTGTTATCAGATTTAATCACCCCGCCAAACATGGAGTTTCTTTTAAGGTTAGCTTTCTCAAAGCTAGTTAGATTGTCATTATTATCAAAAGCATTAATGAAAGCCTCATACTGCTCCACCACAATGCCTTTTAGCTCCGCAAGCTCTTTTGCCTCAATCGCCAGCAACTCGGAAGTCTTAAGAAATAAATTAACTGCAGCTATAACGTTATCAAAGCTACTTCTTGAAATAGCTTTTCTAGGAAGGTTGTTAACAACATCAAGTTTCCATTGTTCTGACGCTGGCAACTTAGGTGTCATAGCAAGTTCCTTTGCAATGACATCCGTACCACTAGCTAGATAAGTTGTATAGAAGTCAATAACCCTGTTAATCTTTGATTTAGATGCTGGAAAACCAAACACTTTGGCTTCAATAAGGTAATCTATGAATTGAGCTACAACTTCTGAATACCTTTTTCTTGTTGCTAAAGCTTTATATTTGATTTGATAAGAAAAGTAATCAAACGCAGATATGGAAACTCCATCAGAATCGATTAATTCCCAGGAATCAACTCCATCCCTTTTGCAAGGTATTCGTAGGATATTTTTGAGTGTTGTCAAGGCCAAGATCCAGAGTTAAACGAACCTAACATTATAGGCTCTAGTTAAACATCTGTAATTAGTCTTTTAACTCAATAGATAAAAGGATGTAGTGTTTATTTCTAGTTAAACATTACATTGGTAAAGATAAGAACTCACGGTGGGCGTGAACCCACGACAGTTTTCAAGACTGTAGCATTAAACCGCTCTGCCACTCTTCCTATTTAACGTTGTATTGCAACGAAAACGCTATTATAGCAAAAGATTAGTCATCTTGAATATCCTGATTTGGAAAAAAAACATCAGAATATCCAAATTTTTTCAAATCAGTGATTCGCATCGGATATAAGATACCATCCAAGTGGTCACATTCATGCTGAACCACACGCGCATGAAAACCACTCACCAGCCTATCAACTGGGGTACCATATTGATCAAAACCTGTGTAATGCAAACGTACATATCTTGGCACTACACCACGCATACCTGGCACTGAAAGGCATCCTTCCCAACCATCTTCCACTTCCGTACTGACTGGCGTCAGAACTGGGTTAATTAGCACGGTATAAGGTACAGCATCAGCATCCGGATAGCGTGGATTAATCATCTCCTCCGATTTCTTTTGGCCGAAAATAATTACGCGCACACTCTCACCAATTTGTGGTGCCGCTATACCAGCTCCATTTAAGTGATGCATCGTATCTTCCATATCTTGTATTAATGCATGCAAGTCTGGAGTATTGAAGTGCGCTATAGGCGCTGCCTTCATTAACAAACACGGCTCACCCATACGTAAAACTGGTCTAATTGCCACTTTTCTTAACTCCGTTAAGTTTCACTAATTGAGCGATGATATTACGCACCCGATACATGGTTTGATTCAGATTTTCAATCACATCTTCATATTGAATACCATGCAGGCTATCACCACGCCCTGCCGCATAATTAGCAACAGGGCAAATAGCAGCATAACTAATCCCGAGTTCGCGAGCAAGTGCGGCCTCTGGCATCCCAGTCATACCGACCATCGTGGCTCCATCACGTTCTAATCGGTTAATTTCTGCAGCTGTTTCTAAACGGGGGCCTTGTGTCGCCCCATAAACACCATAAGCAACAATTTTCTCACCAATATCTGTGGCCGCCTGTAACCACTTGGCACGCAAATGAGGACAATATGGCTCAGTGAAATCAATATGCTTTACAGGTAGACTAATACCATCATAAAAAGTATTTTTTCGACCATGTGTATAGTCAATAATCTGATCGGGCAAGGCGATTACACCTGCGGCTAAATCAGCATGAATACCACCAACTGTAGCAATAGCAGCGATCTCCGTAACGCCTTGCATGTGTAAGGCTGATATATTGGCGCGATAATTCACTTCATGCGGTGGGATGGTGTGACCATTACCATGACGCGCTAAAAAAATCACTTCACGCCCTTCAATTTCACCAAACACAAGCGGTTGAGAGGGTTCACCATAAGGTGTACGCACAATTAAGCGCTTAGTAATATTTAAATTATCTAATTGTGTTAAGCCTGTACCACCTATGATTGCCAGCATGCTTGCTACCTATCCTTTAATAAGAATTCTATTATATAACGGCTTCCAGCATGGCGAGCATGCTTATAAACGCACTATGATTCATGCGAGTACTCATATTAACCATATATTTTCATATGCCAACTTTTGCTAACTCTGATTGTTTTTTAGAGATTATGCCTGACTAAATTACATATCATCTGAAGCACGTATATCGTATATAAACTCCGTCACCTATCCATAATAGTGTTTTATGCTTCATGCTAAAAAGTAACCGTAATTTGTGGCATACTCACGCCATGACATATGCACATCATCAAGAGAATATGGCTAAAACAACAGCTCCCCAGACTGTTACCAGTCAAAGCTTAATACAGGCGCAGACTCACTATGAGAACTTCCCTGTCGCATCAATATTTTTACCCAAACACTTACGTGAACCAATTGGCTTGATTTACAGCTTTGCAAGACAAGCAGATGACTTTGCTGATGAAGGCGATTTGAGTATGGAAAATCGTCTGACTTTACTCAATAACTTTCGTGAAGAACTTGATTTATTACATGCTTACATCAAGCCAAAAACATCATTCTTTGCAACATTAGGCGATATGATTAAAGTGAGATGCCTACCTTATGAGCCATTTTATGACTTACTGGATGCCTTCAGCCAAGACGTAACCAAAACACGTTATGCCGATTATGATGAGGTACTGGACTATTGCAAACGTTCTGCCAACCCCATTGGCAGATTAATGTTGCACCTTTATGAAAAATCCACACCAGAGAATGTTCAACTGTCTGATAATATTTGCACGGCATTACAGATCATCAACTTTTTACAAGACATTGCCATTGATTTCAAAAAAAATGACGGTAAGCAACGCATCTATATGTGTCAGGATGAAATGGCTGCTTTTGGTATTACGGAGTCTCAAATTAAAGCATTTGTTGATGGTGAAGAAACTGTTGATGAAAACTGGCAACAGTTTCTACTGTTCAACGTAAGACGCGTCAATGCTTTGCTTTATGCAGGCAAACCATTAGGACGCATTTTGAAAGGACGCATTGGCTTTGAAATGCGCATGATTATTGCAGGTGGGGAGCGGATAATTAGTAAAATCACTACAGTTAATGGTGACATTTTTAAACACCGCCCTACTTTAAACCCTTGGGATTGGTGCATCATTTTCATCAAAGCATTATTCAAGATATAAACAAATTACAGGTTAAATAATAAGCATGACGCCACAGCAATACTGCCAACAAAAAACCGCTAAAAGCGGCTCAAGCTTCTATTACAGCTTTATGTTTTTACCGAAACAGAAACGTGAAGCCATTACAGCACTCTACGCATTCTGCCGAGAGGTAGATGATATCGCTGATGAATGTACGGAACTGCATATTGCACAAACCAAGCTAAACTGGTGGCGTGAAGAAGTTGAAAGCCTCTACCTAGGCAAACCACAACACCCAGTGTCCAAGGCGCTGGTAACGCCAATTAAAACCTACAATCTGGATGCAGAACATTTCATTGAGATTATTGATGGAATGGAGATGGATCTAAACTTTAATCGCTACGAAGACTTTAAACAATTACAGTTATATTGCTACCGCGTTGCCAGTGTTGTTGGCCTACTTTCAGCGCAGATATTCGGGTTTAGTAATCGTAAAACACTCAAATTTGCACACGATTTAGGCATGGCATTTCAACTTACCAACATCATCCGCGACGTTGGTGAAGATGCCAGACGTAATCGTATTTACTTACCATTAGATGAGCTAGCAAAGTTTAATGTCTCTGAAGAAGATATTTTAACAAGCCTCGAATCTGAGAACATCAAAAAACTACTTGATTACCAAATTGAGCGCGCCGAAAGTTACTATGACCGTGCATTAAGCGAATTGCCAAATGAGGATCGTAAAAATCAACGCGTGGGTTTGATGATGTCAGCCATTTACCGCACCCTACTACGTGAAATTAAAGCTGATGGCGCAGAAAAAGTGCTGAATTCACGCACCTCACTAGGTGCGCTACGCAAATTCTTGTTAGCTTTACAAGTTTGGTTGAAATCAAGTAAGGCTTAAAATTGAGTACTAATAATGCGCATGTAGCAGTAATTGGTGGTGGTTGTGCTGGTCTAAGTACCGCAGCCGCATTACTTGACCGCGGCATTCAAGTTACAGTCTTTGAAGCAAGCTCTCAACTAGGCGGGCGAGCCCGCACAGTTGCAGTTGAAAATAATAATCTACTGCACTTGCTAGACAATGGACAACATATTCTACTGGGTGCTTATCGTGAAACCTTAGCGTTATTATCCAAAATTGGTATCGATGAAAATCTAGCATTTTTACGCGTACCCTTGCAAATGAGCATGCACTCTATATCTGGGTTATCTGAGTTTTCATTAAAACCAGCCCAGTATTTACCTGTGCCACTGAATTTACTTGCTGGTTTTTTATGCTGTAATGGCTTAAGTCTTTCTGAACGCATTGTAGCAATCAAGCTGATGGCTACTCTAAAAAAAGACCAATATATTATAGCCATTGATACACCACTAGAGCGGTTCTTAATTGACCAACAGCAATCCACAAAGTTGATTGAGGTGCTGTGGGAGCCATTATGCCTAGCTGCACTCAACACGCCAATCAGCATCGCCAGTACACGTATATTTTTAAATGTGCTTCGTGATAGTTTTTCTAATGATAAAAAAAGTAGTGATTTCTTATTGCCACGATTAGATTTATCAAAAATCATCGCTCAGCCACTTTCGCACTATATTCACACAAAGGGCGGCAACATAGCATTAAACTCTCGAATTCGAAAACTCGAGGTAGATGCCAATGGTTTTAGTTTAACAACACGTAACAATAAGTCATTTTTTAGCCATGTAGTGATTGCTGTTGCACCAAAAAATATAGATAAACTGCTACAACCACTGCCAAAATTACAATATTTGCTTGATCAAGTCGAGACTTATGGTTATCAACCAATTTATACGATTTATTTACAATATCCGCCAGAAACAATACTGCCAAGAATAATGACAGGCTTGACCAGATCGATTACACAATGGGTGTTCGACCGAGGCCAATTATGTGGAGAATTAGGCTTAATTTCTGTAGTTGTAAGTGCCAATGGTAGTCATCAGCAACTCACTCAAGATGAGCTTGCATTGGAGATAGCAAAAGAACTAGATCAGGTTTTTCCTGATCTTCCGCAGCCATTATGGTATAAAGTTATTGCTGAAAAACGTGCGACCTTTTCGTGTGTGCCTAACTTAGCTAGACCCACAAATAAGACGATGCAATCTGGCCTTTATCTAGCCGGCGATTACACCTATGCAGATTATCCAGCAACGATTGAGGGTGCAATTAGAAGTGGCGCTAAATGTGCTGAACTTATCGCCAACAGCTAACGAACGGTTAACACTAGACTGACATGTAAATTTAGCTAAATTACTGCTACAGGGTAAGAACCCAATACCTTCAAGAATAAAGCTCGGCTTTCGATTTCTTTAATAGCGGCTGCCACTTTTGAATCTAGATAATGCCCTTCAATATCCACAAAAAACACGTAATCCCAAAGCCCTTGTTTAGATGGCCTTGATTCTAGTTTAGTCATGCTAACACCATGTCGCGACAACGGCTCAAGCAACTCAACAATCGCACCGGGTTTGTTTTTCGCGGTCATTACCAAGGATGTTCTATCATGTCCAGATGTAGCTACATCATGGTTACCTAACACCAAAAAGCGCGTAGTGTTTTTTGGGTCATCTTCAATGTTTTCAGCCAAAACATTAAGATCAAACAACTCTGCTGCTCGTTTGCTGGCAATAGCTGCAGCAAACGTACCGTCAGCCAACACTAGGTCATGACTCATTTGTGCAGCACGAGCATTGCTGGTAACCGCCTCACGCTGAACCTTAGGTAAGGTTCTGTTGAGCCACTCATGACATTGCGCCAAAGACTGAGTATGTGAAAATATATGTGAAATTTGGCTAATATCTGTTTGCTTGGAGAGTAAGCAATGATGAATCGGTAGCGTAATTTCACCACAAATTTTCAATGGGCTGGCCAGTAGCAAATCAAGAGTCAACCCTATTGCACCTTCAGTAGAGTTTTCTACAGGCACTACACCGTAATCAGCCTGCCCCGCTTCTACCGTACGAAAAACCTCATCAATTGCACCGCAGACTACAGCATTTCTTCCCAAACCAAACTGTTTTAATGCAGCCTCTTCACTATACGTACCAAGCGGACCTAAAAAAGCGATTGAAAGCTCTTTTTCAAGAGCACGACAATTCGACATGACACTACGAAAAATATTAGCTACAGCCTCAGCTGACAACGGCCCTTGATTATTTGCCTGCAAGCGACGCAACACTTGTGCCTCACGCTCAGGGCGATAAATAACACCATCATCTTTCAAACTACCAATTTGACGTGCTAGTTTAGCCCGCTCATTCACGAGCTTAAGCACTTGCTCATCAATGGCATCAATTTCATCACGGTGCTGTTTAAGTAGCTCAATCATTTTGAGTACTGCTTTTCAAAATTTTGCATGTATGTAACTAAAGCTTGAACGCCCTCTAGTGGCATAGCATTATAGATAGAAGCGCGCATTCCACCGACCATACGATGGCCTTTTAATTGCAATAAACCATTCGCTTCCGCGCCTTTTAAAAAAGCGTCATTGAGTGATTCGTCACGTAAGAAAAAGGGAATATTCATGCGTGAGCGATTAGAAATTGCCACATTATTCAGATAAAAATCTGTTGAATCAATGTATTCATAAAGTAAGTTAGCTTTGGCAATATTCACTTGTTCAATTGCAGCAACACCGCCCTGCGCCAACAACCACTCAAAGACCAAACCTGCAATATAAATACTATAGGTTGGCGGCGTATTAATCATGGATTGATTTTCAGCCTGTGTTTTCCAATTAAAAACCGCTGGAGTGAGAGTTGAAGCTCGGTCAAGCAAGTCCTCTCGTACAATCACAATACATAAACCAGCTGGTCCTATATTCTTTTGTGCACCACCGTAAATAACGCCATATTGGCTAACATCAATCGGCCGGGAAAGTATATGTGAAGACATATCGGCAACAATAGGTACATCACCCGCGTCAGGTAAACCATCAAATTCAACACCGTTAATTGTTTCATTGGTACAAATGTGCAAGTACGCAGCACTCTTGTTCAATTTCCAACTAGAAAATTCAGGTACACTCGTGAACTTGTTAGCTTCACTACTAGCAACGACGTTAATCTCTCCATAAGCATTCGCATCTTCTACGCTACGTTTAGACCAAGCACCAGTCACCACATAATCCGCAGCGCCACCATTAAGCAAATTCATAGGAATAATTGCATTTTCAGCAATAGCCCCACCCTGCAAGAACAGCACTTTATAATTATCAGGAATGCTCAAAAGCGTACGTAAATCGGCCTCGGTTTTAGCCAAGATGCTGGTGAACTCTTTGCCACGATGAGACATTTCCATCACGCTCATGCCAGAGCCATGCCAATCGAGCATTTCAGCCTGTGCACGCGCTAAAACTGGCTTAGGTAATACCGCTGGGCCAGCAGAAAAATTATAAATTTTCGTCATACGTCTATTTTAAATCGTTGTCACGATAGTTGGTTTTAGAGATATCTTTTCAGCGCAGCTTTATTCGTTGCTGTCAGTCGATTCTGGTGTATCCGTAACATCAATTTCTTGTGAGTCAGAAGTAACATCAACATCAGTTTCTTGATCATCAGATTCTACAATCTTCTCAAGACCAGAAAGTTTCTCACCTTCACCCAGATTAATTAATGTCACACCTTGTGTAGCACGGCCTAACTCGCGAATTTCCTTTACGCGAGTACGGATCAACACGCCACCTGTAGTAATGAGCATAATTTCATCGTCTTCATTCACCAGCTTAGCCGCTACGACTAAACCATTACGCTCACTGATTGCAATAGCTTTAACGCCTTGCGTACCACGGCCAGAATGGCGGAAGTCAGACAATACAGTTCGTTTACCGTAACCATTTTCTGTTGCAACTAAAACTGATTGCTGGTCATTATCAGCAATTAATAGTGACAATACTTGCTGATCTTCAGCCAATTTCATACCACGAACACCGCGCGTTGCACGCCCCATTGAACGCACGTCATCTTCACTGAACCATACAGCCTTACCACCGTTAGAAACTAAAATTACGTCATTTTCGCCATTGGTGATTTCAGCGCCGATGAGGAAGTCACCTTCATCTAAATTGATTGCGATAATGCCTGATTTACGTGGGTTAGCGAAGTCAGACAGTGGTGTTTTCTTGACGGTACCTTGTGAAGTTGCCATGAAAATAAAGTGATTTTCGTCGAATTCTTTTACTGAAAGAATCGCGTTAATTTTCTCACCCTCTTCGAGAGGGAACAAGTTCACAATAGGCTTGCCGCGACCTGTACGACTTCCTTGCGGCACTTCATAGACTTTCAACCAATAGACTTGTCCGCGGCTACTGAAGCATAGGATGTAATCATGCGTGTTAGCGACAAACATCTTGTCAATAAAATCATCTTCTTTAGTTTGAGCTGCTTGTTTACCACGACCACCGCGGCGTTGCGCACGATACTCATCCAGCGGCTGAGACTTCACATAACCGGTATGCGATAAAGTCACGACGACATCTTGTGGTGTGATGAAATCTTCCAAAGATAAGTCTTGTGCGTTCACTACAATTTCACTGCGACGTTTGTCACCAAATTGCTTACGGATTTCAGTCAACTCATCCGTAATAATAGCTGTCACTCGAGCTGGTGTCGCAAGAATATCAAGTAAATCAGCAATAATATCCATCACCTCTTTATATTCACTTACCACCTTATCTTGCTCTAGGCCAGTCAAACGTTGTAAGCGCATTTGCAGAATTTCTTGTGCTTGCACATCACTCAATTTATAGCCATTAGGCGTTAAACCAAAATCAACACTTAAACCTTCAGGGCGCGAAGCTTCCATCGCCGCACGTTTTAACATCTCCTCAACGACTGGTGAGTGCCATGACTTGACCATCAAAGCGATTTTAGCTTCTGGTGGTGTTGGTGCTGCTTTGATGATCGCAATCATCTCGTCCACATTAGCAAGCGCAACGGCTAAGCCTTCTAGAATATGACCTCGTGCACGCGCTTTTTTCAACTCAAACACGGTGCGACGAGTAATCACTTCACGTCTATGGCGCAAGAAAGCTTCAAGCATTTGCTTCAAGTTTAGCAAGCGTGGCTGACCATCTAGCAATGCCACCATATTCATACCAAAGGTGTCTTGCAACTGCGTTTGCTTGTAAAGATTATTCAGCACAACCTCAGCAATTTCGCCGCGTTTAAGCTCGATTACGACACGCATACCTGACTTATCAGATTCATCACGCAAATCTGAAATACCGTCTATTTTCTTCTCATTGACTAATTCAGCAATTTTTTCAACGAAGGTTTTTTTGTTCACCTGATACGGCAGCTCGTCCACAATCAATGCTTGGCGACCACCTCGTTCTAAATCTTCAACATGGGTACGACCACGCATCACAACGCGGCCTCGACCTGTGCGATAGCCTTCTTTAACACCAACCGTACCGTAAATAACACCTGCTGTTGGAAAGTCCGGCGCGGGCACTAATTCGATCAATTCTTCAATACCCATTTCAGGGTCTTTAAGTAATGCAAAGCATGCATCCAACACTTCATTTAAGTTATGCGGTGGAATATTTGTTGCCATACCTACAGCAATACCAGAACTGCCGTTAATGAGTAAGTTTGGAATACGTGCTGGCATAATGAGCGGTTCATGCTCACTACCATCATAATTCGGGCCAAAATCCACTGTTTCTTTGTCAATATCAGCCAATAACTCATGTGCGATTTTTGACATACGGATTTCGGTATACCGCATTGCCGCAGCATTATCGCCATCCACAGAACCGAAGTTACCTTGACCATCTACTAGCATATAACGCAAACTAAAGTCCTGCGCCATACGAACAATGGTGTCATATACCGCAGTATCGCCGTGCGGATGGTATTTACCGATTACATCACCTACGATACGGGCAGACTTCTTATACGGTTTGTTATAATCGTTACTAAGCTCATGCATCGCAAATAAAACACGACGATGTACTGGTTTTAAACCATCGCGCACGTCTGGCAACGCTCGCCCTACAATTACGCTCATAGCGTAATCTAGGTATGACCGACGCATCTCATCTTCCAGACTGATTGGTAAGGTTTCTTTAGCGAATTGATCCATGTGCAGACTTACTTATAATGGTTATTATGTGTTACAAATTTTAACATAAATAGCACACGTTTTAGTGGATTTAGCCGCACTTTTCATGCTGCATTGCAAACTAAAACAGTTAGGGCATTGCGCCCTAACTTTAGGCTTAAATAGGTGTGTTTTTAGTACACTTACGGTGATTTATTTCTACTGTTAATTTTTAAAAAATCAACAGTTATTTTAACGCCAGAAAAAGTATTATTTTGTCAAAAAGGCCAGATCTGCTTTTAAGTCATCAATATGCTCAAGACCCACTGCAATTCTAACCAAACCATCTCCAATACCAGCAGCCGTACGCGCTTCAGCAGTTACTCGACTATGTGTAGTCGTGGCTGGGTGTGTAATCGTACTTTTTGCATCACCCAAATTAGCCGTAATTGAAATCAACTGTGTTGCATCAATCAACGCCCAAGCTGCCTGTTGTTGTGTTTGGCCTAATTTTGCTTTCAAATCAAAGCTGACAATACCACCACCACTACTTTGCTGACGCATTGCTAATAAATGTTGCGGATGAGATGGCAAACCAGGGTAATAGACACACGCCACCTGCGGCTGTACCTCCAACCATGCGGCTAACGCCAAAGCATTTTTTGAGTGCGCTTCCATGCGGACATACAATGTTTCCAACCCTTTTAAAAACACCCATGCATTAAATGCACTCATGGTCACACCAGCTGTACGCAAAAAGCCATACACTGGCTCCATCAGCACCTTACTCCCGAGTACAGCTCCACCCAAACATCTGCCCTGCCCGTCTATATATTTGGTCGCGGAATGAATAACAATATCAGCACCAAGTTGCAATGGCTTTTGAATCGCTGGTGTGCAAAAACAATTATCTACCACCAAATATGCACCCGCTTTATGTGCAATATCGGCCAGCACTTGAATATCGCATACATCTGTAAGCGGATTCGAAGGAGTTTCCACAAAAAACAATTTAGTTCTCGGCGTAATAGCCGCTTGCCACTCATCTGGATTAGTTAATGATACAAAAGTTACCAACAAGCCCCAACGCGCAAGAATATTACTAAACAACTGCACACTAGTACCAAAAATACTACGTGAAGCGACAATATGATCGCCTGCGTTACATGTACCCATTACACAAGCTAAAATTGCAGACATACCACTTGATGTTGCTACACACTGCTCCGCCCCCTCCAAAGCCGCCAACTTATTTTGAAACATGGTAACGGTTGGATTGGTAAAACGTGAATAGATATTACCAGGCTCCGTGCCACCAAAGCGTGCGGCGGCTTGTGCAGCACTATTAAACCTGAAGCTGGAATTCAGAAACAAGGCTTCTGAATTTTCACCAAATTCAGTCATTTCACTGCCAGCACGAACTGATAGCGTTTCAGGGTGATATTGATTGATTGTCATATATTTTCTTACTCCTAATATTTAGGTGCTCTTGAGGCATAAAAAACCCGTTTGAGCCATTGTAGCTAAAACGGGTTTTTTAACTCGCTTTAGCTGTATTTATAAGGCGCCCGCAAGCTGAGTAAGACTTTGTCTAAGCTAAGTCACTCAAATCAGCGCAAGTTCATGTTATGCCTAACTTATATAAACGTCAAGGTACAGACATCTACTCCGTTATCTCTTCACCACTTTCGATTAAATTCAAATCCATTTGCGTACTAGAGTTTGCCGGCTTTTGCTTTTTATTCACGTCACCACGCGCCGCTTCAATATTGGCCAAATAAGCCTCACTTATATCACCAGTGACATACTTGCCATCAAAGCATGAGCAGTCAAAATCATGGATTTTTGGGTTACTTAATTTGATACCTTTCACCAAATCATCCAAGTCTTGGTAAATAAGTGCATCAGCACCGATTTCTTGACAAATTTGTTCATCTGTACGCCCAGTAGCCAATAACTCATCACGGCTTGGCATATCGATGCCATACACATTAGGGAAACGCACCGGTGGCGCAGCTGAAGCAAAGTAAACTTTATTAGCGCCGGCATCTCTCGCCATTTGAACAATTTGCTGCGATGTCGTACCACGCACAATCGAGTCATCAACCAATAATACATTCTTGCCTTTAAACTCAATACCGATTGGATTAAGTTTTTGGCGTACAGATTTTTTGCGCAAGGCTTGGCCTGGCATAATAAAAGTACGACCAATATAACGGTTCTTAATAAAACCTTCGCGATACTCCAACCCTAAAGCAATACCAACTTGCAAGGCGCTAGGACGACTTGTATCCGGAATGGGAATGACCACATCAATCTTTTTATCGGCCCATTCACGCTTAATTTTTTCAGCTAAGCTTTTTCCCATATCCAAGCGAGTTTGATATACAGAGACATTATCAATCACAGAGTCTGGTCTGGCTAGATACACATATTCAAAAACACATGGGTTTAACTTAGGATTTTCTGCACATTGGCGGCTGTAAAAATTACCATCCATATCAATGAAAATAGCTTCACCCGGCGCAACATCACGAATCAAAGTAAAACCCAATACATCTAGTGCTACGCTTTCTGATGCAACAATATACTCTGTCCCCTTATCTGTTTCAGCCTTACCAATCACCAATGGGCGTATGCCATTAGGGTCACGAAACGCAAGTAAGCCAAAGTTAGCAATCATCGCAACTACTGCATAGGCACCCTTACAGCGCCGATGTACACCAGCCACTGCATCAAAGGTCATATCTGTGTTAAGCACTGCGTTGCGTGACGTTTTTTCAATCTCGTGTGCCAATACATTCAGCAACACTTCTGAGTCTGAATTGGTATTAATGTGACGCAAATCCTGACGGAACATCTCTGACTTCAATTGCTCTGAGTTAGTTAAATTCCCGTTATGCCCAAGCACAATACCAAAAGGTGAGTTCACATAGAAAGGTTGCGCTTCTGCAGCACTAGATGAACCTGCTGTAGGATAGCGAACATGTCCGATACCAACGTTGCCCACTAAACTGCGCATATGACGTGTTTGAAATACATCCTTCACCAAGCCATTATTTTTATGCATGTAAAACGTATTGCCATCAGTTGTGACAATGCCAGCAGCATCTTGTCCACGATGTTGCAACACCAACAAACCATCATATAACAGTTGATTAACGGGGTTTTTACCTACAATGCCTATGATTCCGCACATGAATAAAGCCTTAAGTGATCAATTCAATAATAAAAATCTAATTACCGCACAACTACTACAAAAAATCAGGTACATCAATCGTATTTGACATGTTTAGCAATGCCGTCTGGCAGCCACGGAAGTGCACTAACCACCATTGCCTCAATTGGTGCGCTAAACATTGCATTACTCCAGCGCGTATCTTTAGGAATATTGGTAAATCCAGCCAATAAAACAATTACACACACAATAAGCAAACCGCGTGCTACACCAAACACGGCGCCGAATAAACGATTAAGCCAGCCTAAACCAAACTTCATAAAAATAGTAGAAAGTGCTATTGCTAACAAACTACTAACAAGCAGTGTCGCTAAAAACAACACTAAAAATGCAGCCAATATACGCAACGACTCACTAGGAATATCGGCTGGCATCATTGGCAAAAGCTGACTGGTATAGGTTTTTGCCACATAGAATGCTGCAACCCAACCTAATATCGACAGCACCTCTCTCACCAAACCGCGCATCACACTTAGTATGATAGACAGTCCAATAATTGCGAGTACAGCATAATCAAAAATTGTCATTACTTACACCAGTCTGTATGACGCATATGGAACATGGACATTATTCATTACTAACAATCATTCCAGACAAACCTATTTTTTGTATTTTGGCTTGTGCTTGGATTGCATCTTGACGTGTTGCAAAGTTACCTGCTTTTAGACGGATTTTTTCACCTTTAGGTGTTGCAACTTTTTCCGTATGTGAAACATAACCAATTTCTTTTAATTTACTCTGTAGTTGCTTAACATTATTTGCATCTGAGTAAACCCCGACTTGCACGCTAAAACTATCTGAATTTTTTGATGCAGCTTTAGTCTCCAGCATTTTAATTTCGCTAGATTTTTGTTTATTTACTTTAGTCTCAACTAACTTAGCTTCATTTACCTTTGGCTCAACAAGTTTAGGCTCATATATTTTGGGTTCGCTAGGTTTAACGTCTTTACTTTTCACTTCGACTTTTTTTTCATTCTCAATCTTTTTGTCACTGACGCTATTTTCGTTCAAACCTAAATCATGGTTACTCTCGGTTTTAGTAGATCCAGTGGCCTCAGGTAATTTCGATGCAACCAGATCATGCTCCTGATTAGCACNTACTTTAGTTTCAGCCACACTGTCACTAAACGCTGCAACTTGTTTTTCACCTGCCATAGTTGGCATAGTGATTTTGATGGCCTCTTGTGGTGCTAAAGCTGCACGATCTTGCAATATTCTAGGTAAAACTATCACCATAAGAAGCACAAGCGCAACCGCACCAACCAAACGACGACGTGCTCTCTTTTTAAGGTTTAACTCTTGTTCATTCGGCAAATCAGGTGGCATTACTGCTTCCTTAAAGGTGGACTTTGAGCAATTATTAATGATTGCATTACACTTGAGACGGTGAAAAACGAACCAAAGACGACTATTTTATCATTTTCGGCATAATCAATACAGGCTTCAATATCAATACAAGCTTGCAAATAGGCAGCTTCTGCGCGATCAAAAATCTTGACAACCGCACTCGGCTGAACCTCAGTAATGATCGTAGCCACATCAGTAGCCGAGGCGCCACGTACATCATCAATACTCGCCACATACCATAAGTCAATATCAGCCTTAACGGCCTCAACCACACCCCGAATATCCTTATCAGCCAACATTGCAAACACCGCAAATGTTTTACCAGTTTTCTGGATTTGACTAAGCTTCAGATTATCAGACAGCGCGCGCGCAGCATGTGGGTTATGTGCTACATCTAAAACCACCCAGGGCGACTGAGAAACTGTTTGAAAACGACCCGCAAGCGTTACTTGTCTCAAAGCCTCAGCCATTGATTTTGCAGTCACAGGCAAACTGGATTGCAACGACTCTATCGCGGCAATAGCACACGCTGCATTATTGAGCTGATAGGCACCTTGTAATGCTGGCATAGGCAATGTATACACAATTTTTCCAGCAGACAAATATTGCCAGCCTTCTACAGTCAATTGATAATCGAAATCTTGATGTACAC
Source organism: Methylotenera sp. (assembly GCA_027310735.1). GTDB lineage: Bacteria > Pseudomonadota > Gammaproteobacteria > Burkholderiales > Methylophilaceae > Methylotenera. The sequence continues at coordinate 17,641 of DAIDAH010000011.1, forward strand.
ACTTCAGGTCTGCTTGAATCTCCTTAGCATACGTCAGCAAGCTTGCAGGCGGATTTTTTTCGCCACATATTGCTGGTATTGACTGGCGATATACACCAGACTTCTCATAGCCAATTTCTTCGCGTGTATCGCCCAAAAAATCTTGATGATCTAAATCAACACTGGTGACGATTGCGCAACTTGGTTCAAATGCATTCACGGCATCCAACCTGCCTCCCAGCCCAATCTCCAAAATAGCCACATCTATACCTGATTGCATAAAATGCCACATCGCAGCCAGCGTACCAATTTCGAAATAAGTAAGTGCGATTGGGTGATCATCAGCACCTACTCGCGCAGTTTCAATCGCAGCAAAAGCTGCACAAAGATCGGCATCACTCACCTCACTGCCATTGATACGCACCCGTTCGTTATAACGTAGCAAGTGTGGAGAAGTATAGCAGCCGACCCGATAGCCTGCTTCGCCATAAATCCTTTCCAGCATTGCACAACAGGAACCCTTACCATTAGTGCCAGCCACTGTGATAATAGGAAAAGTAGGTGCTAAATGCACACGATCAACCATACTCTTCACACGATCCAGACCAAGCACAATTGGCTTGGTATGAAGACGCTCAATATAGCTCAGCCATGCCGCTAAACTTTTAGGCATTAACAAAGTCCGTAGACATTAAGAAAGCCTGACATTCAATACCCTTGCAGCCGTTAAGCTACCGCTGGCAACCGCATTAAATTTGATAATAACGTAGCCAGGCGATCACGCATCTCACGACGATCAATAATCAGATCAATTGCACCATGTTCTAACAAAAACTCTGCGCGTTGAAAGCCTTCAGGCAATGTTTCTCGTACTGTCTGCTCAATCACACGCGGGCCAGCAAAACCAATCAATGCTTGTGGCTCCGCAACAATCACATCACCAAGCATCGCAAAACTGGCTGAAACACCACCCATAGTTGGATCAGTAAGCACAGAAATATACGGCAAGCCAGCTTTACTCAACTGCGTCAGCGCCGCACTGGTTTTAGCCATTTGCATCAACGACAGCAAGCCTTCTTGCATACGCGCGCCGCCACTGGCAGAAATACAGATAAAGGCCATTTTATTATCGATGGCAGTTTGCACACCACGTGCAAAACGCTCACCAACAACAGAGCCCATGGAACCACCCATAAATTTAAACTCAAATACAGCAACCACAGCTGGCACGGTCTTAATACTACCCTGCATCACAATCAGGGCATCTTTTTCACCCACGGCCTTTTGTGACTCTCTGATACGCTCGGCATAACTTTTACTGTCTCTAAACTTTAATGGATCTAGAGGTTGCACTGATGCACCTACTTCAAACTGACCTTCTGCATCCAGCAATTGCGCCAAGCGAGCACGAGCGCCAATACGATTGTGATATCCACACTTTGGGCAAACCTCAGCGTTATCCTCTAAGTCTTTACGATATAAAACTGACTGACATGCTGGACACTTACTCCACAGACCTTCAGGCACAGTTTTCTTATCACCACCAACAACGCGTTTAATTTTTTGCGGTAATTTATTTAACCAACTCATTAGTCTTTCCTTTTCAACACATTCTTATTTGTTAAGCTGCGTCTACCGCTGTTTTTAGCTCGGTCATTAACACTGCGACATTGCTCAACAAGTTATCATCATTAGAGGCTTCAATCGCCAATACAATTCGACTACCCACAACTACCGCATCCGCAATCGCTGCCGTCGCTTTTGCCGTAGCGGCATCACGAATACCAAAGCCCACACCTACTGGTAGATTGGTTTGCTTGCGAATAGAGGCTACGCGCGCAGAAACCTCTTCAATATTCAAATTAGCCGCTCCAGTAACGCCTTTGAGCGACACGTAATACACAAAACCACTGGCTTGGTTAACGATTAATTCAACACGCTTTTGATCTGTAGTCGGAGACAGCAAAAAGATTGGATCAATATCACGGGAGCGCAGTTGTTGCACAAAGTCGCCACACTCTTCAGGCGGATAATCAACGGTAATCACACCATCAACATCTGCAGCTTTTGCTCGGTCAGCAAACGCAACCGCACCAATCGCTTCAATCGGATTAGCGTAGCCCATTAAAATAATCGGCGTCGTTTGATCGGTTAAGCGAAAGGTTTTTACCATTTCAAGCACAGCTGTTAGACCGACCTTATGTACCAAAGCGCGTTCACTAGCACGCTGAATAACCGGACCATCCGCCATCGGGTCAGAAAAAGGCACTCCCAACTCAATCATATCAGCACCATTTTTTACCAATGTATGCATCAGATTTACTGTGTGTTTAGGGTGAGGATCACCTGCAGTAATGTAGGGAATTAAGGCTGTTTTGCCTTGTTGTTTAAGCGCTGCAAAAGTCGTTTGGATACGTGACATGAATTATGTTTATCAGAATTATATTTAAAGAGTAATGTTTGCTAGCTTTGCGACGGTATTAATATCTTTATCGCCACGACCAGACAAGTTCACTAGGATAATTTCATCTTTGCGCATGGTTTTTGCCATTTTCTCGGCATGCGCCAATGCATGGCTAGACTCAAGCGCTGGAATAATACCTTCAGTACGACATAAAGTATGAAATGCTGCCATCGCCTCATCATCGGTAATGGCAACATACTCAGCACGCTTAATGTCTTTTAACCATGCGTGTTCCGGCCCTACACCTGGGTAATCCAAGCCAGCAGAAACGGAGTGCGTTTCAATAATATTGCCATCCGCATCCTGCATTAAATAAGTGCGATTGCCATGCAATACACCAACAGGACTATCAGTAGTCAACGGTGCAGCATGCATGCCGGTTGCAATACCATGACCGCCAGCCTCAACACCAATCAAACGTACGTTTGGCACATCTATATATGGATAAAAAATACCCATTGCATTTGAACCTCCACCTACGCAGGCAACAATAGCATCTGGTTGACGACCAGCCATTTCTACCATCTGCTCTTTAGCTTCAATACCAATCACCGCTTGGAAGTCGCGCACCATCATTGGATACGGATGTGGGCCAGCGACTGTACCAATAATATAAAACGTATTATGCACATTGGTCACCCAATCACGCATCGCTTCATTCAGCGCATCTTTCAGTGTTTTAGAGCCGCTTTCTACTGGCACAACCGTTGCGCCTAGCAGCTTCATTCTAAATACATTGGGCGCTTGGCGTTTAACGTCTTCACTGCCCATGTACACAAC
>DAIDAH010000120.1 GCA_027310735.1 Methylotenera sp.
TTCCTCTTCAAGCCTGTCGAGGACACGTGCCATCACGGTTTGTGCTTGAGACTGGTCAAAATCCGTGTGATAGTTTTTTTTCACACCATACTGATTCAGTTGATGATAGCTATCCGGCTCAATGCCGTGACGTGCCAAACAGGCTTTACTGCACGCAAGTGGGCAGCCATCAAGCGCAATAATAGGGCGACCGGAATGTGCCGTTTTAAGGATATGAGGAACATCGCCACCAACACCGGCAATACAAGACATTTCTGCCACACCAAGTTTATCGAGTTGTATGGCAATGTAATTTGCCATTTGCGCCACGTTAGAACAGCCGGAACAAGAATACACGATTGGCAGATTTGAAATTTTTACGCTCATTAAAAAGCCCCTTTCATTCAGGTAAATTCAAAAATAATGTTTGGCGTTTCTATCTTGCCCACAGTAGGTTCTTCATTTGTGCCAGCAAGTGTTTTGGTAACATCCGCTCGATATCCAACATGGGGTTTTCAATCGCATCTAAGGTATTTTTAGCAACCAACCCCAACTCGGTATCCCCTTCTACCACTAACCTTCTATTGAAAAATAGCGTATCTGAGTCTTCCTTGCGCATCGCCAGCAGATAAAAGTCGTGTGCAGTTGCGCTGATGGCAAGATCGGGCGTCACATTGCCACTAGCGGCTGAAAACCCATCTGATTTAACCGTAAAGTACAGGTTCAATCCAATATCAGTCACATGTATGGCAACCCGCTTGCCATACAATGCCTGCAGATCGCGACGTTTAATGACCTGACGTAACGCCAGATCTAAAATACAACTAAAGGTAAAGGATGTAGGCCATGTCGGCAGGCGCTCGATCAATCGACCTAACGCGCGTGGAAAAGTAAATGCAGTATGGCTCATGGCAAGGTTTCCATAGATTGTTCAATACCAGAGCGCCCATGCCAGTATCCATCACATGGCTCATCAAAAAGATATGGAGCCAGTTTAGCCTTAGCTTCACTAGCACTGGCCACGTGCTCAATTGCAGTGCTAAACGCCGCCACAACCTCAGCTGTATGTTCAGGTTGTGGACTAATGCGCACAATATCCACACCAATCTGCTGCATGTCTGACACCTCACCAATCAGGTTGTAAATGCTTGCAGATTGCGTCTGCGTACCATTTAAAGCTAAAAATGACTGGTTCTCACGTGTTTTTAACGTCATGCCACATGGGTGCTGTAAGCACATAAAATGGCAGTCATCTTTTGGCAGGTTGTAGCGCCGCGCGGTGAAGCAACGCGAAGAAAAAGCCAGCGGCAAGCGGCCGTAAGCAAACACCTCGGTTTCCATGCCTGACGGTTTTTTAACCATCAATTCATACAGCACATGGCGTGACAACTCCATCGGCATGACCCAGCGCTTGGCACCTTGTTCTGCAAGTATCTCCAACGTGTCGCCGTTATACGTATTGATATGTGGGCCGACAACAAAATTCTGCCCTTTTGCCAAATGTACAGCCCCCATATCATTGGCCTCTATGCCAAAAATTCCGTTTCCAACAAGGCGACGCAGTGTTTTTAGATCTGATTCTGACTCAAGTAATGCCTGCGTGGACAACACCACTTCCTTACCTGCAACAGCAAGCTTACTCGCTACGTTCAACCAATCATCCAGACGCATCTCGTGTCGGCGCGAACACACGACTTCACCGAGATAGACAATGTCTACAGGCCAATCAGCGACGTTATCGTAAAAGTCCTGCACGCTATTTTTAGTCCAGTAATAAAGGATGGGGCCTAAAGAAATTTTCATAAGATTACTTCCATGGTCGGTAATAAGCGCCCAATGTATGTTGCTGGCCTTCGGAGACTTTACCCAATTGCGCCATCCAATCAGGGGTGGCAACATAGTGCGCCGCATCTTTTTTAGCCGCATCTATAGCGGCACGCCATACGCGGGTGACCTGCTCAACATAAACCGGGCTGCGCTGACGCCCTTCTATCTTGATGGCACTAATGCCCATGCGCAGCATCTCTGGAATCAACTCTAAAGTGTTGAGACTGGTTGGCTCCTCCAGCGCATAATAGGTTTCATCTTCAACTTCAAAGCGCCCCTTACACAACGTTGGATAGCCAGCGTTTTCATCAGAGCTGTATCGGTCAAGCAATATGCCATTCAGACGTGACTCCAGCCCAGCAGATGTCTGCTGCCAGCGGACGGCCTTAGCTGGAGAGCACACCCCGGCGGTGTTAGGGGATTCGCCGGTAGCATAAGAAGAGAGTATGCAACGCCCTTCCACCATCACACATAAGCCGCCGAAACCAAACAACTCTATTTCTACTGGCGTGTTTTTTACAACATTTTCGACCTGTGCCAGTGACAGCACTCTAGGTAATACCGCACGCTGAATACCAAAATGTTCATGGTAAAAATTAATCGCCTCGTAATTGGTCGCAGAACCTTGCACTGAAAGATGCAACCGCAGATTAGGATAGGTACGGCTAGCGTAGCGCATGAGACTCACATCAGCCAGTATTAGTGCACTTACGCCGAGTTCAGCGGCATCATCTATGGCCTGCCGCCATGTATGCCACTCTGCAGTTTGCGGAAAAGTATTCAGCGCTAACAATACCTTTCGCCCTCGTTCAGTCGCATAACTAATGCCTTGTTTAGCTGTTTCGGCATCGAAATTCAATCCTGAAAAAGCGCGCGCATTAGTGTTATTGCGAAAGCCAAAATAGACACAGTCTGCACCGTTATCCACAGCCGCTTTAAGCGCTGGAAGATTACCGGCGGGACAGACAAGTTCAAGCGACATGTTGTATACCCTCTGTAATATGAGACTTACCAACTCGGTCACCTTGATTGGTGCCACGCTGGCGCAACTCATGCTCTATACCATTTAGCACATTCCACTTTTGTGAACACCATGTTGGCGCCAGTAGAATATCTTTTGATGCCGTAGCAGTAACGCGATGAAAGACGATATGCTGCGGCGTACGCTCAATCAGATCCGCAGCGATGCGAATGTAGTCGTTCTGTAACAGTGGTTGATAACCGCCGCGCCGCCACTGGTAAGCAAGTATGGTGTGCTTCACGACATGTAACGGATGCAACTTAAGGCCATCAACGCCTATCTTCAGCACTCTGTCTAACGTAGCGTGGTAGTGGTACTCATCTTCACCGGGCAAGCCTATGATTAAATGTGTACATAAGGGAATACCACGCGCACGAGTTGCAAGCGCTGTATGCCGATATTCTTCTAACGTATGGCCACGATTGACCTTTTCCAGCGTGGCATCAAAAGCTGATTGCAAGCCAAGCTCCAGCCAAACTTCCAGCCCCTCATCACGCAAGGTTTCAAGTAAATCTAGCACGGCATCGGACACGCAGTCTGGGCGCGTGCCTACAGAGATGCCAATAATATCGGGTTGAGCCAGCGCTTCTCGATACATCGCTTCCAATTCTGCAATATCCGCATAGGTGTTGGTATAAGCTTGAAAGTAAGCAATAAAATGACGTGCTCGCGTACCCTTGGCAATAGCGACTCTAGCTTTGGCAATTTGCCCAGGCACATCAAGACGTGAATCCGTCGCCGGGCTAAAAGAAGCATTATTACAAAATGTACAACCGCCAGTGCCTTTGGTCCCGTCACGATTAGGGCAGGTAAACCCTGCATCAAGCGCTACTTTGTGTACACGCATACCGTAGCGTTTAAGCAGATCCTGCCCATAAGTATTGACTCTATTCGATAAAATCATGCTAGCTGATGCGCTCTCAAAATGACGACCTTCTTTTAAGTTGAAAAGTTTAGAGTGCATTCATCTAACACTCCTTGACCCAGCTCAAGAAAAACCAATTAGCCAACTCAAGTATTGAATCCATTAGTTAACAACGATGACTCTCATTAAGATTTTTAAATAAATATCATTACAAAACATAATGTTAAACAACAACATCAATAGCACTTAAGTCGATCAATTCTCTTTCCACTTGTAGCAAGTGTTATTAGAGTATGCTTAGCAGGCCAACTAAAATACAGACATGAAATAAACAGAGTTTTTACAAAAACTATTGAGAAACACATGAAGAAAAAAGTGAGATATTTACCCGACAAGAACATTTCAGAATATTCTATGCTCGGCACCTATTTAAAAAGTAACAACTTAACAAACTAATTTGTAACTGACTCAAAAATCAAACAAGACGATAAAAACAAATTAGTTATTCATAACAAGAATCATACTAATGAAGCGTTAGTTAAAAATTTATTTTGGTCAAGTGCTTAATAATATATATTATTAACAAGTAACTCTTTTAGATATACTGTCACGGAAGAGTAATCTGCGGGAATATACTTTGCCTATTCTAGGCAAAACCACCGTTGGTTATGGCTCAATCTTGCTAGCGACGCTAAAAAAAACCACTTATCCTAGATATAATTTTCGGCTATATGCAATCTAGGGTTGGATCTGACTAATTTCGATCATGTAAACCTATTTACTAAGCTTAAATTAACACATCTAAACCCTTGCGGTCTAGGAGATCAAGTAGTTTACGCATCCTGACCATTAGGTGGTGATTCTAGATAATATTCACTCACAGGTTGAGATAATAAAATCTACCTCGTGCTAAAAATTTATACATTTTGAATATAATTTTATTATAGTTTACATATTGATAATTCAAGGTTTCAAACCAATCTTCTGAATTATTCGAATAAAACATAGTTTGATGATTTTTTTCTCGATCAGCACAATGTTCAATCGATTTCATCAATAAATAATCTGGAGATGGTATCAATACAGTGCAATTGGAGTTAAAGGTTATATAGGGAATATAATATTTTAAGAACCTATCACCAAAATTGATTGCAACTTTTGATATTGAGGATTTCGTAATAATTAGATGCCAAATTAAGAAAAATTGGGCATATAACAAATTCAGATGGGCTCTATTAGATTGCACAAAATTTTCCTCTGGCAATTCAAAAATCTTTATATAAAAAGTTCTTATTTTGGGATTTTTAAATCCCTCCAAAACAAGTAAATTTTCATTGAGCAATCTCCATGTTGCAAACGCTATACAAGCGAAACACGCGGTATCACAATCGATATGAGATAGATCATTAGCATGTGTATTAGTTAATAAATTCCAGCAAGGCTTATGGTGCCTAATATATCGACGATACAAATGCTTTCTAACGCTGCGATAGTTTTCACCCCAAAGTGACGATATCGATGCGGAACTATTATTTATATCGTAATCTTCACAACTTTGATCGTTTTCGTGCCAATTCAAAGTCCGTATTGGGTATCTTTTATGGCAAAGCGGCCAAGGGCATGGACCGGCAATTTCCTCTGCGGCGTTCAAAAAAAAGTCTAGGAACTCTATTTCATTATCGGAATAGTTAGTTTTACTAAGGAATTGAAAGATTTCAGGTTGAGATTTTACTTTGTTCCACCAAACACAAAATTGAAGGCTACTGTTTTTAACCTTAATCAGCTCATCGTCATCTAATAGGTTAGTGCTACTAATTTGCTTATCATAAATTTGGATATGTTTGCATTCAGAACTCCATTCAAGCCATTTGGAGTCACTTTTAGAAAATGGGTCTTCTTTAGGTTTGAGGCCGCGACTATATACCGTAGTTAGGCAATATCGACAAGAATTTAGTTTTTCTCGATGCCAAGGACATATATCTATAAATCCCAATTCAAAAAATACATTGTGGTAACCTTTAGACAGACATGTGTTGCACGTTTTTTCTCCTTTAGTATAGATGTAACCAGTTACGGTAAAATTCAAAGTATCCAAAAAACCAACCCTAAGTCGGTCAGAATCGACATTCAATAATTGACCGAAGCGGTCAAAATCAATCCATTCGCCCTCTCTGTATCTCAGGCTAGATTCCCGATATTTTTTATAATCGGTTCGGCATATTAGCTGTGCAATTTCCCTTGGGCTTATAACATTCAACCCAATAAGCTTAATGAAGATTGACCACCCTGATTCAAATGGTGCAGGTGATATTTCTTGCCAAATTAGCTTACTCGCATAGGGTTCAATGGTAGCTTTTCTCATTGATTAATCCAGAAAAGTAACTTAAGTTGCTAGCATTAACCGCACTGGTTATGAATTTTGAATCGATTTGGAAATCTTTATTATCGTGTTGTTGTGAAAGAACCAACAAATACTCTACGGTTCTAGAAAGATGCTCCATCGGTATGGTTTCTGTCCCTACCCCAGCTGCTTTTTTTAGCGCTTTCCAAATTGGGGTTGCATATTGTCTTAAACGGAATCCATTGTCAAAAGCCTCAATCAGGAAAAATCTGGTAAAAGACAAATCGCTATCAGTTGGGTAAAACTTTGTATGATCGTAATCTTCTAGTATTATTTCCAAGTCCTCTTTTGTTGCACAACCGTGAAATGGAATTGGCTCGCATAAAAATCTGGATATGAGGTACGTTTTATTTAAGAAGGATAAAGAGCTTCTTACCTCCAAAATCTCAGGTTGGCCAAAGCCAATTGTTGTCATGCGAATATTTATTTCTTCAAGACGATTATGAATGGTGGCAAGCTTTTCCAGTTCAGCATCCCCAAGATTTTGCATTTCATCAATCATCAAAACAAATTGATTACCACCGACCATTGCTAGTCGCGACTGTATATGAGTAATTAATTTGCGCTGAATATCTGGATATCTTTCACCTCTAGTAACGCTCAAACCATCCGCTTGAAGAATATCTGTAAATAATGCAGCTTCTTGAATTCTTCTTTTTTCTGCAACAAAACTCATGATGAATATTTTAGGGAACTCGGCCTGAAGTAGATGTCTTATGGCTCTTGCACAAGTTGATTTTCCCATGCGTGGAGACGCAAACATAAATGTTCCTGTAGTCCTCATCAATACTCGCTCCCTGATTATTGAGTATACATCAGTGATTACAGGGGTAATGATTAGATAGTCCTTTGTTACCACAGGATGCTCACTGATAATTGCAAGCCTCTGTTCGTTAGTCAGTGAATGAATATTCATAGTCACTCCTTAAGTCATGCTTTATTATTATTTTTATAAAGTTGATTCAAATCAGGCAAAGGCCCCATTAACGAAGATGGGGTTTTAAGATCTTTGATTGGCCTTTCAATCTGGGCATTTTTTTCAATTGTGGAATGTATTTTCTTTTTTAATCCGGATTCCAAAGCCACCCTAACTGCTTCAGTTGCAGCTTGTGGGTTAAGATTTAGTTTTGATTTTGATTTCTTGGATTTGGATAAATAGTCCATGTATATTTGAATCGGATCTTCATTGTTCAAAAGCGTAATGATTTTTTTATATGCTAAGCTATTAATAATTTTTCGAGTTCTGAGACTATGCTTAGTTAGATACCATCTTCCTCCAGCTTGCAAAGTGCCAAATTCACTCCCATTCTGTAAATACGCCTTACAGACTCTAAGATCACTTTCATCAATTTCTATGGTTAACTTATGCCCCGTCAGACCTGAAGATTGTGCCAACACTGAGTTTGTATACCTAACGCCTTCAAATTGAATATAAGGTCTTCTACCATTAGCCCTTCCTCCACGGACCGTACAAACTTTTAATAAAGGGATAAGAATGGTACCAATTGGTTTAATGGGTAGTTTTCTGAGTAAAAAATGCTCACCTTTGTTCTGAGTGAAATGTTGTAAGACTTCTAGAGGAGAGTTATAAGAATTTCCCTCTGATGGGGTTGCGTTATACTGGGCTACATAAATGGCAAATAACTGTTCTCCATCGCTTGCTTTGATTTTATATTTCAAACTTTGCTTCTCAGCATCAACCGCACGTCCTTTGCCTGGATTTGAGCCAGTAGTTGAAGGTAGTCGCATGAATACATTTGTCGAAACAGAGCTAAAAAACCTTTCAATATTGGGTCGTCGTTCAAAGTGCGCAACCGGCCCCCAATTAATTGAAAATCCTAGCGCTTTCCTTGCGCGCGTATGCACAGCTTGGGATAAGTGAGCTAATGCACCATCAAGTAATATGCACCCCCAAATAGCACCTTTGCATTGAGGTATGACTTCTGCAGGGAAGCCGCCATCTTTTGGGTAAATCAAACCAGGTATAGTCAGGGGTTCTCTGACTGGGTCATTCACAGCTTTACGTATTACGCCTACTACATCATCAGCACTAACCTCACTTCTGTAAACGATCGAATAAGAAAGTATCGCTTGTGAAATGACCTCGATTAATGCAATCAACCAGATTCTTTGCAATTGAATTTCTGTAACTGTGCCTTCTGGAGTTTCAAATTCTGCCACGAAAAATGCATTGATACTGTATGCATCTAACTC
>DAIDAH010000121.1 GCA_027310735.1 Methylotenera sp.
GTAGTCTTTGGCTTGATTGGTTTGAATAGCTTGGATGCTATTGTGCAAGGCGATTCTGCTTATATACTGGAAGTTAACCCAAGATTGAGTGCTACTGTAGATTTATATGCCATAGACTCGCATGAAGGTACGCATGGAAATCTGCTGAATTGGCATGTTAATGCTTGTTTAGAAGATGCCGATTTTAAGTATGAAAATAGGCTGGTTAAGCGATCAAAAGCGCATGCCATTGTCTACGCACCATTTGATTTGCAGATAGCTGATGATTTTCATTGGCCTGAGTGGGTTGTTGATAATCCTTGCAATACCATGCAAGTCTTGGCAGGTGAGCCAGTTTGTACTGTCATTGCTATTGCCGATAGTGCAGATGAAGCCAAGCAATTGGCACATATTCGAGTTAAAATGCTGCAACTTGAAATTACAACTAATTAGTGAAAAAGGTAAAGACGTGCAAAATACGAATGAATCATTATCAGCTCAGCCTAAACTTAGTGTGAACCAACTGAGTGCGCCTATTGTTAAAAAGCTGATAGAACAGGCCGATACGCTACAAATTGGCGTTTCGACACATGAAACTGGTTGCACCATTATTGATGCAGGTATTAAGTCTGCGGGTTGCGCTGAAGCTGGTCGATTGATCGCAGAAATTTGCATGGGTGGCTTAGGTGACGTGAGTTTGCAGGCCGATGATCGTTTTGCAAACTGGAAGGATGCAATTGCTGTGTCATCATCACAACCTGTGTTAGCTTGTTTGGCGAGTCAGTACGCCGGTTGGGCACTGAGTCACGAAAAATTCTTTGCATTAGGTTCAGGTCCAGCGCGTGCCTTGGCGCAGCGTGAAGACTTGTTCAAAGAACTTGAGTATAAAGATGTGGCAAGCAGCACTTGCATCGTGCTGGAAACAGATAAGATTCCACCCGTTGAAGTGATTGAAAAGGTTGTGCGCGACACTAAAGTTGCAGTAGAACAATTGACCATTATTTTGACACCAACATCTAGTATTGCTGGTGTAGTTCAAATTGTAGGTCGTGTGCTAGAAGTGGCTCTACATAAGGCTCACGCATTGCATTTCCCATTGGAAAATATTGTAAGTGGTACTGGTTTAGCGGTGATTCCGCCAGTTGCTAAAGACTTCATGACTGGTATGGGCCGTACTAATGATGCGATTTTGTTTGGCGGTTTCGTTAATTTGAATGTGACCGGTGATGATGTTGCAGCAGCAGAATTGGCGTTAAATCTGCCAAGTAGTGCATCAAAAGACTACGGTAGACCGTTTGCGGAAGTGTTTAAATCTTACAACATGGATTTCTATAAAATTGACCCGATGCTATTTAGCCCAGCTAAAGTAACGGTGACCAATGTGACTACAGGTAGTGTCTTTGAAGGCGGTCACTTGAATGCAGATTTGATCGCACTTTCATTTGCAGACTAACAGGCACTGACTAATTTACACTTTTAACTTATTAGTACTATCAGGTGAGAGTGATTATTGCATTGCTCTCACCAAAATCAATTATCCTCCAACCGTAAATTAAGCTTTATTCCTCTTGAAAATCCCTATCTTTACTGATGATCCCGGCTGGCATGGTGCGCAGTTAAAACAAGCTTTTATGCATAGAGGACATGATGCTATTTTTGTATCATTGCAGGATTGCGTCATTAACTTGACGGGTGAACAACCACAAATCCAAATTCCGGGTTTTGATGCTACGCCGCTAGCAGCCTTTGTGCGCGGTGTTTCAGGAGGCACCTTGCAGCAGGTGATTACGCGCTTAAATGTATTGCATATGCTGACGATGCAAGGCGTGATGGTTTATAACTCCGTAAAAGCGATAGAGCGCACTGTTGATAAGGCGATGACTAGTTTCTTGCTAAGTACTAATGACGTCTCAACGCCACCAACTTGGGTGTGTGAATCAAGATTACATGCCGAAGCTATTCTTCAGTCCGCAGCACAACACAATCAAACTTTAGTGATGAAGCCTTTGTTCGGTTCGCAGGGCTTGGGCGTGCGCAAGTTGCTGGCGAGTGAAGCGATGCCTGTGCCTATGCAGCAGTATGTCGATGGCGTCTATTACTTTCAACAATTGATTGAAACGACAGATGCGCCGCATGATTACCGTGTATTTGTAATTACTGGAAAAATTGTAGCGGCTATGAAACGCATTGGCAGCACTTGGGTGAATAATGTCGCCGCTGGTGGCCGCTGTGAAGCTGTTTATCCTGATGAAGCAATGTCGCAATTAGCATTGCAGGCTGCGGCGGCAGTTGATATTGATTATTGTGGCGTGGATATTATTCAGTCGAATAGCGGTGAATATTGTGTGCTGGAAGTGAATAGCATTCCTGCTTGGAAAGGCTTGCAGAGCGTGACGGAGCAGAGTATTGCCCAATTGCTGGTTGATGATTTTTTAAGAAGGATTTAGCTTTAGCTACTTTTTCTCAGGAAAGGCGTGTGATGACTACATTAATATCTAAACTATTAACACCAGAACAGTTAGCGCAAGCTTATCAAAATGCTTGTATGGCTGAGTTGTTAGCCATAAAGCCCGGTAATGTACACATGTTTGCTGATGGACATGGGATGACAGTGCATGACTTTATTAAAAGTGCTGAAGTTTCAGCGGTTGCTATAGCACAGCCAAACTTGAGTGTCGGCCAGCGAATTCTGCATGCGGTAGAAGCTACGCAGCAGGCGGTTGGTATGAATACTAATTTGGGGTTGATTTTATTGTGCGCACCGCTCATTCATGCGGCTGCAGACGAGTCGAATGATGCTACACAAACATTACAGCAAAGTTTGGTTGAAGTATTAAGGCAACTCACTATTGCAGACGCGCAACTTGCTTCTCAGGCCATCGTGTTGGCTAACCCAGCAGGCTTGGGCGAAGTCGCTCAGAACAGCGTATATGACAAGCCTCAGGTTACCTTACTAGAAATGATGTGTTCTGCACAACTTGCCGACCGAATTGCTTGGCAATACAGTAATGCATTCTCTGATGTTTTTGATTTTGGTGTCACGCGTTATCTAGATGCCATGATTAAGTGGGAAAATGAGTCGTGGGCAACCGCAGCTTTATATCTTGGATTCTTATCGCGTCAATTGGATACACACATTGTTCGTAAGTATGGCAATGTAATAGCTGAAGAGGTGATGCTTGAAGCGCAGGATATTGAATCAGATTATTGGCAAAATGATAATCCGAAATTAGTGCAAAGTAGGCTTCTGGCTTGGGATGTCTCACTTAAAGCTAGAAATATTAATCCAGGTACGAGTGCAGATTTGACTGTAGCGACAGTGCTAGCCGCGAGTTTAGGCTAGACCATTTTAGTTAATCTAGGTTGATGGTTTTGATTCGTAATGTAGTGATATAGCAATAATGGTGTCGTTTGGTGCACGACTCAATGCATTTATATTTAGCTCTGTATCCTGTGCCTCTCAGCGTTGTAAATAGGAATTAGTCGCGACATCGTAATATTTTTCAGATATAATCTTCGGCTAGATTTCATATAAAACTTTCGTATTCAAATGTGTTTTTCTGGTTGCAATTAACTTCGAAATCCAATTTGAATGACTGAGACACATAAATAACTTTCAGGAGATAAGACAATGGCAAGTTTGATAGAGCAATTAAAGACCATGACCACAATCGTGGCGGATACTGGTGACGTTGAAGCGATTAAAGCAGTTAAGCCTTACGATGCTACAACTAATCCATCATTAGTATTAAAAGCAAGCCTATTGCCACAATATGCTCCATTAATTGAAGCTGCTATCGCTTATGCAAAAGCACAAGGCGGTTCTAAAGAACAGCAAATTGACAATGCAGCTGATAAATTGGCTGTGTCTATCGGTGCGGAAATCGTTAAAGAAGTTCCAGGCCGTATCTCAACTGAAGTGGATGCACGTCTTTCATTCAATGTTGATGCAATGGTGGCTAAAGGCCGTAAGCTTATTCAACTATACAAAGATGCAGGCGTAGATAAAAGCCGTGTGTTAATTAAATTAGCAGCGACTTGGGAAGGCATCAAAGCGGGTGAAATTCTTGAAAAAGACGGTATTAACTGTAATCTGACTTTGATTTTCGGTTTTGGTCAAGCACGTGCATGTGCTGAGGCTGGTGTGTTCTTGATTTCTCCATTCGTAGGCCGTATCTTGGATTGGTACAAAGCTAAAACTGGTGAAACATATACGTCAGAAACAGATCCAGGTGTGCTTTCAGTACGTAAAATCTATGCTTTCTATAAAGAGCATGGTTTTAAAACAGTGGTAATGGGTGCTTCATTCCGTAACATCGGTGAAGTCACGGCACTTGCTGGTTGTGATCGCTTAACGATTGCTCCAAACTTGCTGCAAGAGTTGGAAGCTACACAAGGTGATTTACCACGTATGTTAGTTGATGGTGGTGCTAAAACAGCTGCCCCAGCTAAAATGACTGAGAGTGAATTCCGTTTTGCGTTAAACGATGATCAAATGGCTACAGAAAAATTGTCTGAAGGTATTCGTGGTTTCGTTGTTGACCAAAACAAACTTGAAGCCGCCCTTAGCGCAAAACTATAATAGCCCTGCGAATTTAATCGCGTTTTAATGCGATTAAATTCGTAATCAAGTTGGATTAGAATTGACATAAACAAGCTGGACATTTACTATAAGTGTCCAGTTTTTATAGCACTAGATTATTGTATTAAATTTCGATAGCGGGTATTGAGCAGTTAGTTCTACTTAGTATGCGTGATGTGATTTTTTACGAAAATAGCAATAAAATCGTAGTACCCTAAAAATTATTTAACGGAGAACACCATGGCATTAACCCAAATGGCTTTAGATTCATTAGATTTCGACGCAACTGTTGCTTTAGCAACTACTGTTGCTCCACACGTTGACATTCTTGAAATTGGTACACCATGCATTAAGCACAACGGTATCAAATTGCTTGAAACATTACGTGCTAAATTCCCAAACAACAAAATCTTAGTAGATTTGAAAACAATGGACGCTGGTTTCTACGAAGCTGAGCCATTCTACAAAGCTGGTGCTGACATCTGTACAGTATTAGGTTGTGCAGACATGGGCACTATCAAAGGTGTAATTGATGTTGCTAACAAATACGGCAAAAAGGCTCAAATCGATTTGATCAACGTTGCTGACAAGGCTACTTTGACTAAAGCTGTTGTTGCTGCTGGTGCTCACATCATTGGTGTTCACACTGGTTTGGATCAACAAGCTGCTGGTCAAACACCATTTGCTGACTTAGCTATGGTTGCTGGTTTAGGCTTAGGCGTTGAAATCTCAGTTGCTGGTGGCGTTAAAGCTTCTACAGCTGCTCAAGTACGTGATGCTGGCGCAACTATCATTGTTGCTGGCGCTGCTATCTACGGTGCTGCTGATCCTGCTGCTTCTGCTGCTGAAATCACAGCTATCGCTCACGCTTAATTTAAGCGCTGGTTTTAATTAACCAAGCCCAATAAGTAATTATTGAGATGAGAAATAGAAATCCTGACTCAGCAATGAGTCGGGATTTTTTTTAATCATTAGCTCAGACTCAAAGCAAAAGTCCTAGACTTTGCTTGAGTGGTCAGGTTGAATATTTATAAAGGAAACATCATGGATCATCAAAAATTAATTTTAGACAAATTGACTTCTATTTTGTCAGAAACAGATAATAGTAATGCTGCTAAGTTACTGAAATTGATCGACGAAGCTGGTCGTACATTTATCGGCGGTGCTGGTCGTTCTTTACTTGTGTCACGCTTCTTTGCAATGCGATTAGTACACTCTGGTTACAACGTTAGTATGGTTGGTGAAGTGGTAACTCCAGCAATTAAAGCGGGTGACTTGTTGATCTTGGTCTCAGGCTCTGGTGGTACAGAAACATTATTACCATTCGTTAAAAAAGCAAAATCAGTTGGTGCTAAATTAGCGGTAGTTTCAATGAAGAAATCTTCACCAATGGCTGATGTTGCTGACTTAACGATTCAAATCGGTAATGACAATAGCTTCCCATTGACGAAAGGTATGCCTATGGGTTCACAGTTTGAACTTTCTACTTTGATTTTCTTAGAAGCTGCAATTGCTGACTTGATCGAAGCTAAAGGTTTAACTGAAGAAGGTATGCGCGCTATTCATGCAAATCTAGAGTAATTTCTCTTGATTTAAATTGTATTAAAAGCCGACAAGAATAGGTTTTGTATTATTGTCGGCTTTTATATATTTAGTTGTAGTCGTTAGGATCTAATTGCAAGTTGTGTAGTGCTGTAGCGACTAATGCACCACTCAAACTCAAGTTTTGTAACGTAATTATGTCGCCATGATTTCTTATGCCTCCAGCAGCATAAATTTTGCGCCCATTGGCAATATTTTTGATTGCCAGTAATCGCTCAATATCTGCACCGAGTTGACTGCCAACGCGGCTTAATGTCATGACAATAATGTTTTCTGGCCAATGTTCAGTGTCTTTTTCTAGTGCGGCATTACCTAAAAAAACAGATTGATTGAAATCCAGTGATAAAACAAAGTTAGCATGCAGAACATGGCTGATTTCAGTTAAAGCGTTTGTAGTGGAAATGTTTTCTGTGCCAATGACGTGCTTAATGCGCACACTGTCCCATATAGCTAAAGACTCCATAGTTTTAATGCCTGCATCTAGCCATATTTCCAGTTGTGGATATTGTGCTTGGATTTGCAAAATAGTGTCTAAGTGATGGCCTTGCCCTGTAATAGCATCGAGATCGGCAATATAGAGGCATTGGAATGGGTATAATTCGAGTAGCGTTCTAACTACGTCCAATGGGGCGCTGGAGCGGCATAGCTGAGATTGAATGGGCTGGTAGTGTTCGCGCATTCCTAATTGTGCATGTACAACAACACCGTGCATTAAATCAATAACTGGGATAATTTTCATTATATACGTAATGGGTTTGAGGTTTTTTTGAAGATATTGTTACTGGAATATATCACAGCCGGCGGTTTTGGCGGCGAGACTTTACCAGCTTCGTTGCTACGCGAAGGCACCTTGATGCGTGATGCATTGGTTCATGATTTTAGTACACTTGAAAATGTAAGCATCGTTACGACCTATGATACACGCTTAGATGCACCTCAGCTTGGCGCCTCAATCATGCAATCGGTTAGCATTGAGCAAGCATCTGATGCACTAGCAACTTGGCGGCAGCTTTTAAATACCAGTGATGCCGCTTTGGTGGTTGCACCTGAAACCGATGGCATTCTGGCGCACTTGATGCAGATGATAGAAGCTGCAGGTGTTAAAAATCTAGGCTGCCTGAGTTCAGCGGTAAAGACTACCAGCAGCAAGTACGATACTTATCAGAAACTCAAAAGCGCTAATATCTTGACGCTTGCAACCTACACAGTAGATGCATTTTTGCAGGCAGATTTTAGCCAGAACCAATTAGGTCGCGATGGCTGGATTGTGAAGCCATCCGATGGCGCAGGTTGTGAAGATACTTTTTATTTTGATGATGAAGCCAGTTTGCGAGCATGGCTGCGTATGAATCAACAAGCTGTTCAACAACGTCAAGCTGCAAAGCAGTTCATCATACAGCCTTATCAAACAGGCACGCCAGCCAGCATCTCTATGTTGTGCAAGCATGGAGATGCTTGGCTGTTAAGCTGTAATCAGCAAACGATTGCGATTGTGAATGATGATGTGCCTCAAACATCGGCCAAACCGGCGCACATTCACTATCAGGGCTGTATGGTCAATGGTCTAAGTCAGCATGCAAATGCTTTGTTTCAGCTTGCCAGTGATATTGCCGCAGCGATGCCTGATTTGAATGGTTACGTAGGGGTGGATGTGATAGTGAGTCACGATGATATTTATGTCGTGGAAATTAATCCAAGAATCACCACTTCATATATTGGCCTGCGCGAATCGCTAGGTGTTAACCCAGCCAAATTGATGCTGGATTTGGCCTATAGCCAATCGTCGCCTGAATCGTTAAGTTCAACTTTTAATTTACCCGTGAATATGAACAATAAAGCTGTAGAGATTAACCTGAATGCATAAGCCTGTGATTGGTTGGGATGTTGGCGGAGCGCATTTGAAGGCTGCGTTGTTAGATGAAAATGGCTGCGTGCAACAAGTGTTGCAAGTGCCATGTGCGCTTTGGCGTGGCTTGGACGAACTGGAAGCGGCGATTGATGTTGTTCTGAATGCTTTTAAGGCTAAGTCTGCGCTGCATGCG
>DAIDAH010000122.1 GCA_027310735.1 Methylotenera sp.
AAAATAAGCAGGATACTGGTTTTATCTGGTCAAAATTCAACGCGCATAACTGCGATTATCTGGTCAATTTTAAATGCGCGTCAACAATCACATTACACTGATTGGACCATAGGACATGTACACTCAGGTGCGCTAGGGTGGGTAGGTTTCATTGCGATAGGTTCTATCTACTTCTTGGTACCACGCTTATATGGCCAAGCACAAATGTATAGTAAAAAGGCCATTGAATTGCACTTTTGGTTAGCTACCGTTGGTGTTGTAGTTTACATCACAGCTATGTGGATATCAGGAGTGACGGAAGGTTTGATGTGGCGCGCGATGAATGAAGATGGCACATTAACTTATACATTCGTTGAAGCAGTAAAAGCTACGCATCCGTTTTATATTATACGTATGTTTGGAGGCATGATATACCTGAGCGGTATGTTGATTATGCTTTGGAATGTATTAAAAACTGCTGCAATGGGTGAGCATGCTCATATAAAAATTCCGTCAATACTTGTTCATACTTAAGAGAATGAGCATGCGTTTAAATAAAGACCAAGACAAGGGTAAGCAAAGCTTTCAACATGAAAGAATTGAAACCAATAATTTTCTTATGGTAGCGTTGATTTTATGTGTGATTGCATTTGGTGGTTTAGTTGAGATATTACCGTTATTTTTTCAAAAATCTACTACTCAACCTATTACTGGCCTGAAACCTTATAGCCCACTACAGTTGGCTGGCCGTGATATTTACATCCGAGAAGGATGCTATAACTGCCACTCGCAAATGATACGGCCATTTAGGGCGGAAACCTTAAGATATGGTCATTATTCTGTGGCTGGAGAATTTGTCTATGACCATCCATTTCAGTGGGGTAGTAAACGTACTGGTCCAGACTTACAGCGTGTAGGTAAAAAATACAGTGACGAATGGCATCGTATCCACCTAACTAACCCACGTAACATGATACCTGAGTCAGTGATGCCAGCTTATCCGTGGTTGAACGAAAGCAAAGTCGACGCTGTGCATATTCCTGCACATATGCGTGCTTTGCGAGCAGTAGGCGTTCCTTATACCGATGAAGATATAAAAAAATCTTTCGATGAAGTTGATGGAAAGACAGAGATGGATGCACTCATCGCTTACTTACAAATTCTTGGCACTACACTTAAATAAGAATAATGAATGTTATGGATATTACAAGTTTACGCATCATAGTAACGATTACAACGTTTGTTACATTTGTAGGTATTTGGCTCTGGGCATGGTTGAGAAGCAATCAAAAAGATTTTGATGAGGCAGCAAACTTGCCATTTGAAGGAGAGGAGTGATGAGTGATTTTACTAACAGCTTTTGGCCATATTTGATCTCATTTATTACCATTGACGGTATTGTCAGCTGTTTAACCTTGTTGTTTTACACGAACAAAATGCAGTAAGTGAGTGATGCTGATAATACTACTGGACATGTATACGATGAGGATAACCGCTTATGTTTGGCGTTTCTCAAACCTACCCAATAATCAAGTTTCTGAACATCCACTTAATGTCATATAACAACTCTTGCTTTGTTGGCAAGTTAAATTAACTGTGAGTAATAGAATTGACGATTAATCATAAAACATCAAGAAAAGTAATTCCCATTGTTAGTGATTCGTCACAGGATAATTTTGTGTCGCTGTATGAGGCTCAAAAGAAAATCTACCCGCGTAGCACGAAGGGATATTTTACTAATTGGCGATGGATCATGGTTTGGGTTACCCAAATTGTATTTTATGGAATTCCATGGTTATGTTGGGGGAATAGACAAGCACTATTGTTGGATATTACAACCCATCATTTCTATATATTTGGACTCATACTGTATCCGCAAGACTTAATCTATCTAACAGTAATATTAATTATCGCCGCTTTAGCATTGTTTTTGTTTACGGCCGTTGCAGGTCGGCTTTGGTGTGGATTTTCTTGTCCACAATCGGTCTATACTGAAATATTTTTGTGGATTGAACGTAAGGTTGAAGGGGATCGTGCCGCACGCATACGCTTAGATGATGCTAAGGTTAGCCTTAAAAAAGTTTATAAAAAATGGCTAAAGCATGCAGTGTGGATTAGTTTTTCTATGTGGACGGGCTTTACCTTTTTGGGTTATTTCACACCAATACGCGATTTAATTCAAGCCATCACACATTTTAGATTAGGCCCTTGGGAAACGTTTTGGATTTGCTTTTATGGATTTGCCACCTATGGTAATGCTGGATTTTTACGTGAACAAGTCTGTAAATATATGTGTCCTTATGCACGCTTCCAAAGTGTCATGTTTGATAATGACACTTTGATTGTCACTTATGATGTCGAACGTGGTGAGCCTCGCAGTGGTAGATCACGTAATGTCAATGCTAATGAACTAGGCTTGGGAGACTGTATTGATTGCAGTTTTTGTGTGCAAGTTTGTCCTGTCGGTATTGATATACGAGATGGCTTGCAAGCTGAATGCATTAGCTGTGGTTTGTGTGTGGATGCCTGTAATAGTGTGATGGATAAAATGGGATATGAACCGGGCCTAATTCGTTTCGCGACACAAAGTGGTATTGGTCAGCGTGGGTCTAAGCAAGAGATTGTTCAAAAGATCTTGCGCCCCAGAGTCTTGATCTATAGTGCAGTGTTGATATTGCTATGTGTTAGTTTTGCCGTTTCACTCAGTTTACGTCCTACGTTTACCGTTGACGTGACACGGGATCGTGGTGTCATGTCACGCCTTGTGCCGGGAGGTAAGCTTGAAAATGTCTATGGGCTACAAATCACGAATGCCACAGAAACTCCTCAAACTTATCTCATTTCTGCTGCTGGTTTGGATGGGTTATCTGTTGCATCGAATCGTGAATTTACGGTCAACTCCGCTGATTCACGGATGTTCCCAGTGAGCTTGCAAATTTTAGATGGCTCTGCCAGCACTGGATCACACAAGATTATGTTTGAAATAGAATCGGTTGATAGAAAAGAATATGTATCTGAAAAATCTATTTTCTACGTGTCTCCAGAATAAATTGATAAAGAAATATAGTCTTCGTAAAATAGTACGTATTTGAGGTTTAGTGTTAGCAGTTCTGCTGAAGGTAAGAATTGAAGCTGAGGTTGCTACGGTTATATTGAACTTCAATTATTAAAAACTTTACTTATAGTTTATTTAATCCTAATAAGTTTGAAATTTTAAGATATGTTGCATATTAAATAAAACATATCTACTATACGTAGATGCAATTAACAAAGTTTACAGATTTAAGTTTGCGGGTACTAATGTATCTTACTCAAGAAGATCGTTTAGTCCCTGTCACCATAAATGAGATCGCATCACAGTTTAATGTGCCACGTAACCATTTGATTAAGGTGGTTACTCGGTTGAATAAGCTTGGTTGGCTGTCTGCTACGCGTGGTAGGAGTGGTGGATTAAGGCTAGGTGTGATTGCGGCTAAGTTAAGATTAGGTGATGTATTGATGGAGCTTGAAAATGCTCCCGCACTTATTAATTGTGCAGTACCTCTATGTACTCTTAAAGGTCAATGTCATTTAAAAGAAATTTTGGATATAGGTTTGAAAAATTTTTATGAGCACATGAACACTTTTACATTGGCTGATATAGTTAATGTCAAAACACAATCGGCTGTAATCAACATGCACAAGCAATACCAAGTTCTATTACAGGCGAAATAAGTAATTAAAGTACTGGGTTAAGTTTTCGCTGAATTAAGATAGCGATTATTTTTTTGATTAAGCACTCTTTGAGTGTATTTTTTTTATAATATTTGTTGCATATTAAATGCAAGTTAAATAGGAGAAGTTATGTTATCTACTGCCGCAAAACCTTATATAGATGCCAGTGTTCCCGTATTACGTGAGCATGGACTTGCTATCACCTCTATATTCTATAAGAACATGTTGGAAGATCACCCAGAACTGAACAATCTATTCAATATGGGTAATCAAGCTAATGGTTCTCAGCAACAGTCACTCGCATCAGCAGTATTTGCTTATGCCGCTAATATAGATAATTCGGCAGCATTAGCACCAGTGATTGAAAGAATAGTTCATAAGCATGTTTCTATTGGTATAAAGCCTGCGCATTATCCAATTGTAGGCAAATACTTGCTCGGTGCTATTAAGCAAGTGCTTGGTGATGCTGCAAGTGTGGAGCTTATATCAGCTTGGGGCGAAGCTTATGGACTGCTTGCTGACGCATTAATCGAAGCAGAAGCACGTTTATATCAAGTATCTGGATTTGGAGCAGATACTTGGATGAAGATGATGGTGGTTAATAGGGAGCAGCAAGGCGAAGATATTGTCTCATTCACCTTAAAAGCCTCGGACAATCAAATTGTGCCTGATTTCAAACCAGGGCAGTATGTAAGCGTTGCGACCTATCTTGATGTAATTAAGCTGCGACAACTACGCCAGTACAGTCTTTCTGATGCTCCAGGTAAAAATAGCTTCCGGATATCTGTAAAACGTGAGATTGGTGATGAGTTTAAACCAGAAGGTATGGTTTCAAACTGGTTACATCAACATGTAAATGTAGGCACTATATTGGATATCAGTCATCCGTATGGAAACTTTACACCTGACATCAACGCTGCTCATCCTATCGCTCTTATTTCTGCGGGTGTTGGTATCACACCGATGATTTCTATACTGAATAGCATTGCTGAACAAAATCCTGAGCGAGTCGTATTATTTGCGCATGCTGCTAGATCAAGGTCGCACTTGTCACATGATTGCGATGTAAAACAAGCTCAAACAGTTATGAAAAATTTACGCAGTGCATTATTTTTCAATGAAATGTTCGAAGATAGCGAGGGTATTTATGCCGGTAGAATGAACTTGACGGAATTAGTCGATGGCAAACTAGATAACGCTGAGTTTTATATATGTGGTCCGCAAGCATTCATGGATGATCAATGGAGTGCATTGGTTGAGCTTGGCGTAAGTCTAAGTAATATCCATCGAGAGGTATTTGGGCCTGAGAGTCTTAATCATTTAATTTAGCATAGATGCCATGCAAAAAAATACGGCATGTCAATATTGTTCATAAGAGCGAACTCGAAATACAAGTTCGCTTTTTAAAGGAATTTTTATGAATCTAGAAAAATTTAAGCAACAACATATGGAGATTATTAATTGCATTACGCAATTAAGGCACTTTTCCAGAGAAGGTATTGTGGAAAATGCAGTAGAGCTTTCTAGGCTAATTGTTGCAATGAGCTCGATTATTAAGTTACATCTGGCTGTGGAGGACAAAATACTTTATCCAGCACTAGAGAGTATGAATAATCCTGTGCTAAAAAGAATGGGTAAAAGATTCCAAGAAGAGATGGCATGCATTGCTTCAGTTTATATAGATTTCGCAAAAAAGTGGAATAGCGCAAATAATCTAGCTAAGAACTCTGAGGAGTTTAGATCAGAGGCTAACAAAGTTCTAAAAATATTGTATGAAAGAATGCAGAGAGAAAATATTGATTTTTATCCGGTGATTGAAGCGAGCTAAAGAAATAAAATTAATGGCTAAGGTAGATATAAAGAAAGCATTGGCTCAGTTTGCATTATTTAATGGGCTGGATAATGTCCAGCTAGAGCTACTAGCTAAGTACAGCCAAGAACTTAGTGTATCTAGGGGACAGCATGTATTTAGTCGCGGAGATACTGCACGAGGTCTTTATTTATTGCTGAAAGGACAGCTCAAGCTCGGGGTCACCTCAATTCTAAGTGTAGAAAAAGTAGTTAGCATAATCGGCCCAGGCGAGAGTTTTGGGGAAACCGGATTGTTTTTAGATAATCAGTTGCCATTTTATGCAAAAGCAACAATGAACTCAAAAATATTGCTAGTCCCTGAATATATGGTTCATTCATTATTGGACAGCAATGCAAATGTCGCACGTAAGATGCAAGAAACTCTGTCCGTCAGTTTGCACCAAATGATTCATGATATTGAAACTTTAACACTACCAACAGCCATTCAACGTTTTGCCGAATATCTTCTTAGAATTAGCAATAAATCAACCAAAGCTGACAATATTATATTGCCTGTAAGAAAAGAGACCATTGCGTCGATATTAAATATCACACCAGAAACTTTATCTCGCTGCATAAATAAGTTAAATAAAATTGGATTAATTGAGGTCAATGGTAATCATGTTGCTATTACAGATATCGTTAAGTTACGTGAGTTAGGATTTGACAATTGAGTACCAATATTATTCAGATATTAAGATTGTTGTTAACAAGTCATCTCGTTATTTGGGCGTGCAGTAAGCATCGGTCGAGAGCGATAAGTCAGTCAGTAACAAGCTGGTTAAGTCACACTGCTGATTCACCTGTGTGCGATACAAGCCACGATGTAGCAAATATTGCTTACCTCGTAGCATGCTTTACTTTATACACTTGAAGCTTAAAATTGGTCACCTTGCTTATAATTTAGTAAAACCGTAAGGTCTTAAGGAGTAAATTATGTCTGCTTGGAATGTTGGGAAGGTGGTTGAGCATAAGCAGTGGAACAAAACGCTGCATTCACTTTATATTGAGTCTGATATTGAGCCATTTGAAGCTGGACAGTTCGTTAAGATCGCGCTGGAAATTAACGGAGAGTTAGTAGGCAGGCCATACTCTTTAGTAAACCCACCGGATAGCCAGCCGCTGGAATTCTTCTATATTGAAATTCCGAATGGGCCGCTGACATCACATCTGGTCAACCTTAAACCTAGTGACAACATTCAGGTCGCCACACGCGCTCATGGCTTCCTGACTCTCGATGAAGTTCCTGCGGCAAAATATCTATGGCTGATGGCGACCGGTACTGGTGTCGGGCCTTTTCTCTCGATTCTAATGACTGATAAACCTTGGTTGCGCTACGAACGAGTGATTTTGGTATATGCCGTACGAACTTTATCTGAACTTAGTTACCAAGAGCGAATCATGCAAATTTTAACAAACCATTCTGGGCAATTTTCTTACATTCCATTTGTTAGCCGCGAAACTTCAGATTTCGCATTAACTGGCCGCATTCCTCAGGCGATTAGCGATGGGCGATTGGAAGCGCAGGCTGGTATAAAAATTAATGCAGACAACAGTCAAGTAATGCTTTGTGGCAATCCGCAAATGTTAAAAGACACTAGTAATACGCTGATTGAACGTGGCTTGAAAAAACACAGACGATTTGAGCCGGGGCAAATTACAGTTGAAAATTATTGGTAATCAATGGAATTACTTTTAGTCGTTGCTCTGATCAGCAGTCATCTGAGTATCGAACAAAGCTAAATGGGAATTAACTTCGCCCTTGATAAGTTGGTGATGTCACCTTTCCTTTCTAAAATAGGTAACAGCTACCAATTTAATCTATGATGTTCTTCAGTGTCCTGATGACGTTTATCATCTTCTGAATGTAGATAATTATTCGTTGTGGCGATAGACTCATGCCCCAGATTGTCTCGGACGTGTCTGATATCCATATCAGCCGATGTCATGTCTGAGCCAGCGGTATGTCTCATCCAATGCGCAGATGCTGCTTCTAGTTTAGCGGCTTGAGCTATAAAATCAGGTCCCCGCTCTTGTAAACGTTTAGCTGTAATATTAAAAATTTGTTTAAGTATCAAATGAACTGCGCTCCTAGTCATTGCACGTTGCTTACCACCAATAGGCAATAACAATGGAACAGTTTCACCTTCGATCGGGTTTAAACTCAAACCCATTTCACGACGGTAACGACCCAGTTCAAGCATGAGTTCGTTGGTGGCCGGCACTATGCGAGTTTTGTCACCCTTGCCCGTAATCTCCAACCACCACCTTGATTCACTGCTTTTGTCTTTACGACTAAAAAATCCACCCATGGTATTTTGCGTGACTTCCGATACCCGTAAACCTGTTATATACAGCAATGAAAACAACCAACGCACGCGCTGGTAATGCTCGCGTTCCCGGTTGGTTTCTCGAGGCATGCTTTCAATCGTCAGCTTCACTTCTTTCCAAAGATCCTCATCTAAAAAGCGGGTAACTCTAGGCTTTGCCTTCCGTTGACGATTTCTGGATAAAGACAACGGGTTACCAGCAAGGTATCCAGCATTCACCAACCAAGAAAACATACCATTCAAGATAACGATAGCTTGTCGCTGACTGGTGGGGGAG
>DAIDAH010000123.1 GCA_027310735.1 Methylotenera sp.
GCCCAGAGTCATCTGGTAAAACAACATTAACGCTTTCTGTAATTGCACAAATGCAAAAAACAGGCGGCGTTGCCGCATTTATTGATGCTGAGCATGCGCTAGATCCACAATATGCAGCCAAGCTAGGCGTCAACGTGCCTGACCTACTGATTTCACAGCCAGATACTGGTGAACAGGCGCTGGAAATTGCCGATATGTTAGTACGCTCAGGCAGCGTAGACATCGTAGTAGTCGACTCTGTAGCAGCGTTAACGCCACGTGCTGAAATTGAAGGTGAAATGGGCGACTCACACATGGGTCTGCAAGCGCGCTTAATGAGCCAAGCTTTACGTAAGCTCACAGGTAATATCAAACGCACTAACACTTTGGTCATTTTCATTAACCAAATCCGCATGAAAATCGGCGTGATGTTTGGTAACCCTGAAACAACCACTGGCGGTAACGCGCTTAAGTTCTACGCCTCAGTACGCTTGGACATTCGTCGCACTGGCGCCATCAAAAAGGGTGATGAGGTTATTGGCAGCGAAACCCGTGTAAAAGTCATTAAAAATAAAGTCGCACCACCGTTCAAGCAAGCTGAGTTTGATATTCTGTATGGCGAAGGCATTTCACGGGAAGGCGAAATTATTGAGCTTGGTGTTAATTTGAAACTAGTTGAAAAAGCAGGTTCTTGGTATAGCTACAACGGCGAAAAAATTGGTCAAGGTAAAGACAATGCACGTGAATACTTAAAATCTCATCCAGAAATTGCCAATGAGATTGATGCAAAGATTCGTGCCAATATGAAATCATTGAGTGATAGCTTACCGGCTGTACGTTCTGAAGATGATTAATTAGCAGGTTAAATTAGCAAGTTCAAAGGTGCACTAATTAAAATCCAACCCAAAAGTCTACGGCAACGGGCGCTGGATTACCTAGCTAAACGTGAATACTCTTATGCTGAGCTAGGGCAAAAACTTAAAGCTTTTGCCGAAGAGGCAGTCGATGTAAGCGCAATACTGGATGATTTTAAAACGCGTGGCTGGCTATCAGACGCACGCTTTACCGAACAGTTAGTGCATGCACGTAAAGCAAAGTTTGGCAGTGCGCGTGTGGCACATGAGTTGCGCGAAAAAGGCGTTGCCGATGAGTTAATTGCTGCCGCTGTAGATAAGTTTAAAGAAACAGAACTAGATAATGGACGCGAAGTGTGGCGGAAAAAATTTAAAGACACTCCATCTAATCGAGAAGAATGGGCAAAACAAGCAAGATTTTTACAAAGCCGTGGTTTTGGCTTTGACGTAATTAAAAAAATATTGAACGAACATAAAAATGACGATTAAATTAAGTAACAATCCTTCCAGCAACGAGATCAGAAAAGCATTTCTGGACTTCTTCGCCTCCAAAGGCCATCAAGTCGTAACCTCCAGCTCACTCGTACCAGCTGGCGATCCTACACTGCTGTTCACCAACGCTGGGATGAACCAATTTAAAGACGTATTTTTAGGTTTCGACAAACGTCCATATACACGAGCAACGTCTAGTCAAAAGTGCGTGCGTGCTGGCGGAAAACATAACGACCTTGAAAATGTTGGCTACACAGCCCGTCATCACACATTCTTTGAGATGTTAGGCAACTTCAGCTTTGGCGACTATTTCAAGGAAGACGCGATTGCTTACGCTTGGGAGTTACTTACAGAAGTATTCAAGCTACCAAAAGACAAACTCACAGTAACCGTATATGCCGACGACGATGAAGCCTACGACATCTGGACAAAAACCATGGGTGTACCAGCTGAACGTGTGATTCGCATTGGCGACAACAAGGGTGCACGTTACGCATCAGACAACTTTTGGATGATGGGCGACACAGGCCCTTGCGGCCCTTGCACCGAGATTTTCTACGACCACGGCGACCACCATTTTGGCGGTCCTCCAGGCTCACCTGATGAAGATGGCGACCGCTTCATTGAGATTTGGAACAATGTATTTATGCAGTTCAACCGCGATGAAGCGGGAGTAATGCACAAGTTGCCTAAGCCTAGCGTCGATACTGGCATGGGTCTAGAGCGTATCTCAGCGGTATTGCAACACGTACATGCCAATTACGAAATTGACTTGTTTCAAGGTTTAATCAAGGCCGCTGCACGTGAAACCAAAACGTCAGACTTAAACAACCCAAGTTTGAAAGTCATTGCTGACCACATCCGTGCTTGTAGCTTTTTAATTGCTGATGGTGTGATTGCTGGCAATGAAGGCCGGGGCTATGTATTGCGCCGCATTATTCGCCGCGCGATTCGCCATGGCTACAAACTAGGTAGTCGTAGTGCATTCTTCCACAAAATAGTACCTGACTTGGTTGAGGAAATGGGTAGTGCTTACCCTGAGCTTACTGTCAACCAAGCTCGAATCATGGATGTACTTAAACTCGAAGAAGACCGCTTCTTTGAAACCATTGAGAATGGCATGACCATTTTAGAAGCTGAGCTTGCCAACACTAAAGACATCTTCAATGGCGAAACCGCCTTTAAGCTACATGATACTTACGGTTTTCCACTGGATTTAACTGCCGACATCTGCCGTGAGCGCAATGTCACAGTCGATACAGCCGCATTTGACGCAGCCATGGCACGCCAAAAAGATCAGGCGCGCTCTGCAGGTAAATTCAAAATGGCTGCCAACCTTGAATACGATGGTATTGCCACCACATTCTTTGGCTATGAAACGTTAGAAACAGCAGGCCAGATTTCGGCGCTATATAAAGATGGTGTAGCTGTTAAAAAATTGAACGAAGGTGAGCAAGGCGTCATCGTGCTTAACAACACGCCATTTTATGCAGAGTCTGGCGGTCAAATTGGTGATAGCGGTGAGTTACGTGGTGCCGATGGTATTTTCTCTGTTGAAGACACTCAAAAAATTCAAGCCAATGTATTCGGCCATCATGGCGTATTAAAAACGGGCACTTTAAACCTAGGCGACCACATTACCGCCCGCGTGAATACCCAAGTGCGCAACAGCATTATGCGCAACCACTCTGCAACACATTTGATGCATAAAGCCTTACGCGAAGTATTGGGTGAGCACGTGCAACAAAAAGGCTCACAGGTAGATGCAGATAAAACTCGTTTTGACTTTGTACACAACGCACCTCTTACCGATGCTGAAATAGTAAGGGTTGAGCAAATCGTCAATGCCGAAATTATCGCGAATGCTGCAACACAAGCACGCGTGATGGATATTGAATCTGCACAAAAAACGGGTGCCATGATGCTATTCGGCGAAAAATATGGCGACGAAGTACGTGTGCTGGATATTGGTAGCTCACGTGAGCTTTGTGGTGGCACACATGTTAGCCGCACAGGTGATATTGGCCTATTCAAAATTATCGCTGAATCAGGCGTTGCTGCTGGTGTTCGCCGTTTAGAAGCCGCCACAGGTGAAGGTGCTATCAAGTTAATTCAAGCACAACAGGCACTGCTAGACCAAGCTGCAAGTGAGCTTAAAGCGCCTGTACATGAACTACCTGCAAAAATCACGCAAATTCTGGATAACGTCAAATCGCTAGAAAAAGAATTGGCTCGCCTGAAATCAAAACTAGCCTCATCACAAGGTGATGATCTTGCCACGCAAGCGATTGAAATTGCAGGTAGCAATGTATTAGCCGCAATACTGGAAGGTGCTGATGCAAATACCTTACGTGAAACAATGGATAAACTTAAAGATAAACTTAAGTCTGCCGCTATTGTTTTAGCAAGCGTCAATGATGGCAAAGTAAGCTTAGCTGCTGGTGTAACCGCAGATTTAACCGCAAAAATAAAAGCGGGGGAACTAGTAAACTTTGTTGCGCTCCAAGTGGGCGGTAAGGGCGGAGGAAAACCAGACATGGCAATGGCTGGCGGTACAGATGCCAGCCAGTTACCCAAAGCGCTTGCAAGCGTAAAAGACTGGGTTATCAATAAAATTGCGTAATACCCATAAACTAAATTTAATTAGATTCATCATAAAGAGTTAAAAATGGCACTAATCGTACAAAAATACGGCGGCACTTCAGTCGCCAATCCAGAACGCATTCGTAATGTAGCGCGTCGCGTGGCTCGTTACAAAGCAATGGGGCATCAAGTCGTCGTCGTTGTTTCTGCAATGTCTGGTGAAACAAATAAATTGATTGGCCTAGCTAAAGAACTCATGGAAGAACCCGATCCGCGTGAGTTGGATATGATCGTCTCCACTGGCGAACAGGTCACGATTGGCATGACAGCACTAGCTTTAATTGATCTCGGCATAAAAGCCAAAAGCTATACTGGTGCTCAAGTGAAGATTTTAACTGATGGCGCACACACCAAAGCCAGAATCCTGAGCATTGATCAACATAACATCAAAACCGACTTAGATGCCGGCTATGTGTGTGTAGTTGCCGGCTTTCAAGGTGTGGATGCAAACGGTAACATCACCACACTAGGCCGTGGTGGCTCTGACACCACCGGTGTGGCCTTGGCTGCTGCATTAGGCGCCGATGAATGCCAGATATACACCGACGTAGATGGTGTATACACCACGGACCCACGTGTAGTACCGGAGGCTCGCCGCTTAAAATCAATCACATTTGAAGAGATGCTTGAACTGGCCTCACAAGGTTCAAAAGTATTACAGATTCGCTCCGTAGAATTTGCCGGAAAATATAAAGTTAAATTACGTGTACTCTCCAGCTTCGAAGAAGATGGCGACGGAACACTCATCACATTCGAAGAAAGTAGCAAGGAAAATAACATGGAAGAACCAATTATTTCAGGTATTGCATTTAACCGCGATGAAGCAAAAGTCACGGTACTTGGCGTTCCAGATAAACCAGGCATTGCTTATCAAATTCTAGGCCCAGTTGCAGATGCCAATATCGACGTAGATATGATCATCCAGAACGTTGGTGCAGATGGCACAACAGACTTTACTTTTACTGTACACAAAAATGAACTGAGCAAGACACTAGCATTACTCAAGGACAAGGTACAAGGCCATATGGCAGCCCGTGAAATTCGTGGCGACGACAAAATTGCCAAAGTTTCCATTGTCGGCGTAGGCATGCGATCTCATGTAGGAATCGCCAGCAAAATGTTCCGCACACTTGCTGAAGAAGGCATCAATATTCAAATGATTTCAACATCTGAAATTAAAATTGCCGTAGTTATAGATGAAAAATACTTGGAACTAGCAGTGCGTGTGCTACATAAAGCATTTGAATTAGAAGATGCTCAAACCGATTAATCAATATTTTGAACTATTGTTCTTGTAATGATTGATTTTTAAGGGCGCTTCGAGTAGTATTGCGCCCTCGAAATAGCGTAACAAAACGGAGAGCTGGCCGAGTGGTCGAAGGCACTTCCCTGCTAAGGAAGCATACGGGCTTAAATCTGTATCGAGGGTTCGAATCCCTCGCTCTCCGCCAAAGTATTACTTTAAAAGCCAAGTTTCGCTTTTAGAATTAAGCAGTATGACGTATAATACTGCGCATGCGCCCGTAGCTCAGCTGGATAGAGTACTTGGCTACGAACCAAGGGGTCAGGAGTTCGAATCTCTTCGGGCGCACCATACAAAACAAAGGGTTAGCTTAGGCTAGCCCTTTGTCATTTCTGGCCTTGTGCCATAATTGTGTCGTGGTATGACACGTTTACGTCACGCAATGCGCACAACTTGTCTGCATACGGGGCTAAATGCTCTGCCGAGAAATGTGCATAACGCCGCACCATCTCTGGACTTTCCCATCCACCCAACTCTTGCAAGGCAAATAATGGCGTACCATTTTGTACGTGCCAGCTTGCCCAAGTGTGTCGCAAATCGTGCCACCGAAAATCTTCTATCCCTACTGCTGCCAAGCCCTTATACCAAGCTTTGGTACTCACTTGAGTAATATGATGCCCGTTATAACTAAACACATATAACTCATGCTTACCAATCTGCTTACGAATTAAAAGAATTGCTTCTGCATTAAGTGGTACTGCAATCGCCTTTCTCGCTTTCGCTTGGTCAGGGTGAATCCATGCGACTCTTCTTACCAAATCTATTTGTGACCATTCCAATCCAGTGACATTCGCTCGCCTTAAACCAGTAGCAAGACTAAATGCCGCCATATCAGCTAAATGCGCAGGTAACGCAGCTATCAATCTTTG
The DNA here is from genome assembly GCA_027310735.1 of Methylotenera sp. Lineage (GTDB taxonomy): Bacteria > Pseudomonadota > Gammaproteobacteria > Burkholderiales > Methylophilaceae > Methylotenera. Next base: position 6,141 of record DAIDAH010000123.1, read on the forward strand.
TGCTTCGTTATGTGTTAAAAACCGAATGCGACGGGTCGGCTCTCTCAGCATCTTGATAAAAGGTGCCCGATCCAGCCATTCCCATTCATTCACACATTTACGTAAAATTGCACGCAACACCTCAAGCACGCGGTTTACCGTGGCATTACTTACACCCTCATCACGTTTTGCATCCGTCATCTTATCAATCAGATCACGGCTAATAGCATCCAGATATTTGTCTTTAAGAAACTTGTCCATCCAGCGCAGATGAATAATATCTGTGCTTAAAGTTGCTTTATGACTCTGCTCTTTCAGCCATCTCACGACTGCATCATTCCATAGATACTTTGGTTTAAGCCCTAATCGGCTGATTTTCCAATACTCTACTTTTTGGCGGTCGTGATACTCTTGCGCAAGGGTGCGGTCTTCAGTCCCAGTAGATTCTCGTATTCGCTCCCCGTTGGGCGCGACAAAGTTGATCCACCAGTACTTTCCTCGTTTAACAAGTGACATAGGTTAAAATCCTTTCCCAGCCGCTTATCCAACGCTTGCACTTGCCTAGAGTACTGCGATCTGACAAATTCAACAAGATCATTGGAAAGAAACATCCAACACTTGCCAATCTTGGCGGCAGGGATTTTTCCAGTTTTAGCACGGCGACGCAGTTCTTCAGGGTGTAGTTTAAGAAAATGGGCGGCTTGTTCAAGATTCATGCTTTCCATTATTCGCCATCCGAATGCTTTCTGTATTCTTCGCTAGTCAGTTCATCCTCGGCAGCTTGCTTATTAAGTATCGAATTAAAACGTTTGGCCTTAATTGCCACACGCTCATCGACAAAGCCCTCAAAACTAGCACCACCATTCGCAGCACGATTATTCAGGTGATTACATAAACCACGATAATAAGCCTCAACACCATCAAACAAATCGGTAATGCCTTCACGCGCCATAAATGAAGAAATAGCACTAAAGCCATAATCAAAAATCCTGCTATCAGAAGGTACGCGCTGTGCGGTAAATTCACGTGACAACACACCACCGGACGTCTCAAAATCAATTGAGGCTAAGTATGCCCATAATGGATGAATCGCCCAGCGTGAGCGGTTTGTATCGCCTTCACTAGGTATGGTGAGTTTTAACCATTCTGTAGTGGCGTAATTCCATAAACCGTTAAGATTAGCCAAGGCTGTATTAAAAGCCTGTACATCAAATTGCACTAGAATATCGCGCTTAAATTCAAACTCTAAACGCCATATAGGTTTAATACCATCCCAGCCAGCTTGTTTCCATAATGGTTCTAAATACTGTTTTTTACTGGTTAATATTTCCAAGGTCTTATTGTAAAGACGTGCCGCCATCGTGCTGCCCATACCAATCGACCAGCCAGAGAACTCACCTTTTACTGCATATTGATTGATCTTCTCGGAACGCGTCACCCATGCGTCACGGTGCCATGACTCCATGTTTTCATTCGAGGCAAAATCAACAAACAAATCTATACGGCTAACTTTTGGTTGCGATTGCACATCACCCAGCACATATAAAACAGCACTTAGATCATCGACCACCTCTTTAACGCTTTTATGGGTGAGATATTCGCTGGAGATTTTGACGTAAGCCATAGGCATAGACTTGGCACGCTGGCGAGATAATTGAATGCGGAAGCAATTGTCCTCGATAATAAAAGGAAACATGCCTGTGCCTTTGTCTTTCACCTCAAAGATATGATCGTTAACTTGTAGTTGTGCCACAGCTTGATCGGAAAGCTGATCCGCTTGAGCTAACTTTTTAAGTTTGTCTAATTTGGCTTCTTGATCTGAATGTAGGCTGCCAGAATAAGACAGATATAAACTATCAATACCCCATCTTAAAGGCTGGAAGTATTCAGTATTGTATTTATTAGATACTCTGTTAGTAGGCGCCGTATCTAATCCAAGTTCATCGCTTGATCCGTCCGCCGCTTCGCGTGCGGGCGTGTCAATCGCTGATCCTTGGAT
>DAIDAH010000124.1 GCA_027310735.1 Methylotenera sp.
GATCAAACCAGTCTTTGACTTTCTGTTCTGTAGTGGCATCTAGCCGACCGGCGCCATCGGATATTAAAATCAATGCGCGCGAGCCTGAATCGGGGACTTTATCAAACAGGCCCGCACCGCTTGTCAGTCCGCTACCAATATTTGTTTGAAACAGCGCATTGCCAGCTGTGGCTTGTACGGCGGCAATCACGGCCTTTTTATTTTCACTTAATGGCAGTACATACATCGCTGAATTGCTAAACGTGATCATGCCGAACATGTCTTGCTGACGTGACTTTACAAACTCGGTGATGAGTCTTGCTGCAGCCACAGATTTTGTTTCACCTACGGTCGCATTGCCGACACCACTAATCCCGCCTGAGAATGGGTCATCCATACTTGCGCTGCGGTCAAGTACCAGTGCAATCTGTGCACCTACGCCAATTCGCTCAACTTTTTGTTCGTTGGTATGTGGTGCGGCTAGTCCAGTAATAATAAATACCAACGTGAGTATCGCTAATACTTTTAACAGCAGGCCGATTAAATTGGATAATGGATCTGCTGGTAGCATGTCTACCCAAGAGTACTGTTTTGCATGGGCACGCTCTAGCAATAACGGTAGGATGGCAAGCGGTAAAAGCCAAAGTAGCCATGGATGAGAAAATGCCATGGATTATTGTCCTGAATGTTGCGTTAAGGGTGCAGGCGTTAAGCCGCGCTCACAATCACGGCAGCGGCGTACAAACTGTTGCAACCAGAGGCGTGGGTCGGAGCCTGTGTCATGTATTGCACTTGGTTCAAAGTACACATGACGTGACAGACCAAAAAACTGTTGTATCTCTGATTTTATGGGCGCAAAGCTTGGTTTTTCTGTGATGAAGTCATCTAAGTTATTACTAAAAACGCTAACAGTTGCAGTAGCGTTGAGCGCCTCATGCACTTTTGAGACCGCTTGTTTTAAGCCTTCTGGCGTATTCGGTAGTTTACGTAATGCACGGTAGGCTTTTGCAAAAGAGCCACCCATAAGCGGTAACCAAGCGCGCATGCCGAGTATGTAGAGCAAACCCAGTAAGCTAATTACAAGCAAGGCAATGGATGCTTTAAGCCAATTACTTTCTTTTTTGTTAGAAAGTTCGAGAGGACCCATTAGCTGACTCATATTATTTTCGATTTTAACCTGACCAAAAATAGCAATTGGTGAGATTGCAATATCCAAACTTGGAATACGATACTTGACTAAGTCCTGATGGTTTTTAGTATTAACTAGATTGATGTACTCAGGGCCTAATGCAGCGTTTTTTGCCACCACATTGTTGGTAAATACTTGGTATGCCAGATGAATGTGATGTGTAGTGCTGCTGTCGTTAACTTCTTCGCTATGGCTGATGTCCTTTAGTTCAATGCCAATCACTTGGCCTTTGTAACGTTTTTCGTAACCGATAATAGGTAGTGAGGTTTCAACCAGCTTATAAGGTGCTTTAATCGTTAAAATAACCTCACGCTCAATCACATCGCCTACTGTATAGCCGACTAGTCTAATGGGGTCTACGGTTTTGATGGAGACATAGCCGGGTGGCACATCAGGTAAGTTCTGACTATCAATTGCCAGTGCAGATTGCGGCACAATGCTGATTGCCAGACTGCATGCAAACAAGCAATGCATTAATAAGCGAGAAAAAGAACGCATGGACGGTGTCCTGAATAGTGTCATAGGGTTAAGCGACTACAAATTGGTGGAAATACTCAGTGAGTGCATCTGCATCAAACTCACCTTCAACATAAAAAGGCGGCATATCAAAGCGCATGAATAAGTCATAAATCTCTTCGCGACGCTTTTCAAATGAAGCGACAATCTTTTCACGTAGTTCTTTGCGTAAAAAGAGTGTGCGTCGTTCGCCTGTTTCTGCATCTGAAACGTTTGCCAAGCCAAATTCAGGTAGATTCCTGTACTCGGCTGAATCCCAGAGTACAACTGGCACAATGTGATGACGTAGCAGGTTAGATAGCGCGTCTTCAAGTAAGGCGTTTGGCATGTGAAAGTCTGAAATTAAAAAGACCAAAGCGCGTTCACGTGGTAAAAATCGGTACACATCATTAATCCCACTACAATTTACAGGCTGTGGATGGTAATCCTTTAATGACTCCGCCATAGCGATTGCACGATGCGATTTAAATGATGATGTGCTGATCCAATCTTCGCGTACCACTTCATCAAAACCAATAAAACCAAATGGGTCGTGATTTTGACTGGCTGACTGTGCGATTGATTCCGCAATTTCTGCGGCTAGTTTAATTTTGCGTTTTTTGGCGCCAAAATTCATACTGCCAGACAAGTCGCAAATCACATAAACAGGTGTGGCACTTTTTTGGTTAAACAAGCGCACATATACCTGCTCAAGCGGGTCGCGTATGGTCTGCCTAATATCAATGCGGCGCGGGTCTGGGTAAGAGAGTAGTGTTGTGTGACCACGAAACTCCATGCCCATGCCGCGTTGCGTGCTGGAGTGCCGCCCAGGGTGGCGTCCACGAGATCGCCAGCCTATGTGGTAGCTAAAAGATTTAATCTCTTCCATCATTTAAAATCCATTTTATGGGCGAATTGCGTTATCGCGTGCTCGCTCATTCCTTGCCTATCTGTGTGATATGTCTGCGTCATTCGCTGCGGGTCTCCTAGCACTTCATCCCATAAAAGTGAATTTTTTGTACGCATCATTGACGTCAATAAATATGCATTATGGCGCGGCAACTGCATTCACAATACCTGAGAGCATTTCGCGTGCAATCTCGGTGCGGCGCATTTCATACACTGGGCTAAATACTAGGCGGTGTGCAACCGTAGAGTGGAATACGGCATGAATGTCTTCAGGCAAAACGGCAGTACGATTGTTTAACCAAGCGTTTACGCGAGCTGCACGTAACATCATGCTCATACCACGTGGGCTCGCACCAGCGAGCACTAAGCGGTTCATATCTACACCAGATACCTTAATGCCGAAGTCGAGCGGGGCTTTAGTGGCTTTCCACAGGTTCAAAGCATATTTTTTTAGTGTATCGCTAGTTGTAATGTTGTTTTGGATTACGCTAGAGAACGCGTTTAGTTCGTCAAACTGTAAAACTTCCGCTTTCACAGTGTCTACCAATGCATCCACGTTATGGAACCTTGTATCGAATACCAGTGACTCCATGATGGTATCTTCATTTGGCACCACAATTGGAATTTCCATCATGAAGCGGTCGCGTGCAGCGGACGGGATTTCAAACGTTTCTTCTTTTTCAACTTGGTTGCGGTCAGCGAACACAATCATGTGCGGGAAGTAATGTTCTGAGTTAAATGCAGACAAGCTACGTTCAGCCATTACACGTAGCAACAGTGAGTGCACTTGCGGGCGTGCGCGGTTAATCTCGTTAAAGAAAAACACGGATAGATTTTCACCAGACATGAGCAATGGTCCTGGGCTCACGTGAGGTTTACCATCTTCACCAAGGTAGGTGTGATATACCAAGTCATTCGGCATTAAGTCAATCGTGCCTTCAATTCGTTGGTAACCACCACCAATGCCACGTGTAAAAGCGCGTAGTAGTGTGGTTTTCCCAACACCCACATCACCTTCTAGCAATACATGCCCGCGGGCAAAAATAGAGGTGGTAATCAAACGCACGGGCGTTTGTTGGCCTACAACTACTTTGTTCACTTCTGATTCTAGGGCAAGCGCATGATTGCGCCAGTCGGCAAGTTGACGGTCACTCATTGAAATTTTCCGTATCTGATTTGAAGTTGTTAAATGAATTTGACTGCATAGTAAACGTTTTTTAGTCAGGGGTAAACAGATCGGTATACCCCTTTAATGAATTTAATTGAGTTTAGTTGTAAATGGTTTTTTATGTAATGGTTTATTGATACTTTTTGTTTAATTTTATTCAGAACCAATAAATCTAACGCTACTCAATTGTTTTTTGTATCTAGCATTGTATGATGTTAAGAGTGGTTGTAAACAACCAATTATGTGGTTGTAAACAACCGTAATTTAAGGTGTGATCTTAGTTTGATAACTATAATTTTCGCTTACTTATTGATTTTATTGAATGTTTATGTTTTAAATGATTGGGAATATTTTTTGCTTATTAATTAGCGCTAAATAATAAATATAGGAATTAACATGCAAACAAAGTTACAACCCAAATTAATTCTAGCCGCAATTCTAGCGGCTTACGCAATGCCACAGGCTTTTGCAGAAAATAAAGCAGAAGTGCTGGAGACTCAGGCAATTGAAGTTGTTGGTACAACGCCCTTACCGAGTATTGGTACTCCAATTAACCAAGTGCCCTCTAATGTGCAAACAGGATCATCAAAAGATTTTAGTCAGCAACAATCCTTAGACTTGTCTGAGTACCTTGATAACAATTTAGGTTCTGTAAATACGAGTAACAGTGTGGCTAACCCTTATCAGGCTGATGTGCAGTTTCGCGGATTTACGGCATCGCCATTATTAGGCACACCGCAAGGGCTTTCTGTGTATATGGATGGCGTACGTGTGAATGAGCCCTTTGGAGATATTGTGAACTGGGATCTGATTCCAGCCAATGCAATTGCTAATATTAATCTAATCCCAGGTTCTAACCCGTTGTTTGGTTTAAATACGTTAGGTGGCGCACTTGCTGTGCATACTAAGAGCGGCACAGAGTTTCCCGGTGTTAAAGCGACGGTTTATGGCGGATCCTGGGCTCGCCGTGCATTTGAGTTTGAAGCCGGCGGTGTTGATAAAGAAAAAAATGTTGACTATTTTGTCGCGGGTAATATTTTTAAAGAAAATGGCTGGCGCGAACATTCTTCAAGTGATGTGAAACAAATTTTTGGTAAGGTGGGTTGGCAAAACGATACAAGTGATTTGGATTTATCACTAGCACTGGCTGATACTATGATGGAAGGTACGCAAGCAGTTCCGTTATCAACTTATAACAATCCAAAGAAAGCTTATACCTACCCTGATTCTATTGGTAATCAGATGGTCATGCTTAATTTAAAGGGTAGTCATTTTCTGACAGATGATAAGTTGCTTGCCGGTAATGTTTACTATCGTAAAAATCGCAGTAGCGGTTTCAATAGTAATGCCAACAGTTTAGCCGCTGCAGATTCAGTCAATATCTCTACTCTTACAGATCAAGATGGTTTTGGAGGTACGCTGCAGTTTAGTCTGTTAGATGATTTACTGGGACATAAAAACCAATTTACAGTTGGTGCAAGTGCCGACTTTGGCCGTACGGATTTCTCCAGTGATTCATTGCAAGCCACAGTTGTGGGTAATGAAACGGTTACGGATACACCTTTTACTTCAGCTGGGCAAGTAAGACTAAATGCTAAAAATGATTATTATGGATTGTATGCAACAGATACATTTTCATTTAATGATCAAATACACATGACGCTTTCTGGGCGTTATAACGTAGCTAAAATTCGTTTGTCAGGAATGAGTTCAGATCCAACATTGACTCCAGTTGATTCAAGTTTATCTGGCGATCATAGTTATAACCGCTTTAATCCTGCGATTGGTTTTAACTACAATCCAAGTAATGCTCTCGGTTTTTATGCGGGCTATAATGAAGGTATGCGTGCAGCTACGCCTGTTGAGTTAAGTTGTGCTGACTCAACTCGTCCATGCGCACTACCTAACGCTTTTGCGGCTGATCCTCATTTGGACATGGTTATAGCCAAAACTTGGGAAGGTGGTGTGAGAGGCAAGTTGGCGAAAGATATAGGCTGGAATATGGGTTTATATAACACTCAAAATAGTAATGATATTCAGTTTATTGCCAGCAGTGTTTCCGGGTCTGGTTACTTTGCAAACGTAGGTGAAACACGCCGCCGTGGTTTGGAAGTGGGCTTAAATGGTAAGTTTGATGCGCTAACATTATCAGTCAACTATGGCTTTGTTGATGCAACTTACCAATCTGATTTTATGGTAGGTTCTGCCGCGAATAGTAGTAAAGATGGCTCGAATCAAATTCAAGTAACTAAAGGCAATAGAATTCCTGGAATTGCACGTCAAACACTTAAGTTACGGGCAGCTTATGATGTAACACCTGCTTGGAATGTTGGCACAAATGTTGTTATTGCGGCTGGTCAATATGCGCGTGGCGATGAAAATAACCAAGATGTGAATGGCAAAGTGCCAGGTTATGCTGTGATGCATTTAGATACACATTACACGCTTAGTGACAGCTGGAAACTGTTTGCCAAAGTGAATAATGTATTTGATACGCAATATGCTACTTTTGGGGTGCTAGGTAATAATATATTTAATAGTTTAGATGAGCAATTTCGCTCACCAGCTGCGCCTCGTGCAGGCTGGGTTGGTTTGACGTACGAGTTTGGTCGGGCGAAAAAGTCATCAGCAGTTGATGTGGACTAGTTAGGAGTCAAATTTGCAATTGGCGCATCTCAACTCAGACGAGACATCAATAGTCAGACTGCAATCAAAAATATTGATTGTTGAAGATGAGGTTTTGTTCGCAAGAGCGGTGATGCGCCGTCTGCAGAAAGCTGGTTATGAGTGCGAGCATGTTGAAAGTTTGCAAGATGCTCGTGCAATCACCAAGCAATTTTTACCAGATATTGTATTGCTTGATATGCGCTTGCCCGATGGCAATGGGTTGGATTTGCTAGCTGAATTTGTGGCTAAAAATGCAATCGTTATTGTCATGACAGCTTACGGTGAAATTAGCGATGCAGTGCATGCAATTAAACAAGGTGCGACGGATTACCTTAAAAAACCGATAGACCTTGAGGAGTTACTACTCTCCATTCAAAAGGCCGAAACTGCGGCCATTCAAAGTAATAGTCTGGATTATTCGCGCCAACGCAACGCTCACGCCACGGACAGCGTGGAGTTTCTAGGTGAAAGTCTCGCGATATTAAGTGTAAAAACTCAGATTAAGCGTATCGCACAGTTGGTTGCTAACGACACTGTGCCGCCGACGGTCTTGATTGGCGGTGAAACTGGCACAGGTAAAGATGTCGCGGCTCGCTTATTACATGCATCATGTGCCAATAGTGATAAGCCCTTCGTACATATCGATTGTGCGTCATTTCCTGCGGAGTTAATGGAAAGTGAGTTGTTCGGTCATGAGAAGGGGGCTTTTACTGGCGCATTAAGTACTCGTCCCGGTTTAATTGAAGCGGCTGAAGACGGCACTTTGTTTTTGGATGAAATTGGAGAGTTGCCTTTAGCTTTACAGGCCAAACTACTTAATGTGCTTGAGCGTCGTGTTGTTCGTCGGCTTGGTTCAACTAAAGAGCGTGTTGTACCTGCTCGTTTCATTGCCGCAACCAATCGTGATTTACATGAAATGTCTTTAGATGGTCGTTTCAGGCAAGACTTATACTACAGATTGAATGTAATGAGTGTTGCCATGCCGCCGTTACGTGAGCGTGATAGTGATGCTATGTTGTTGGCTCGTCACTTTGCCATGCAAACATCTCGACGTTATGGTTTGGCAACACCTACATTTTCAGCCGAAGCAATCGCAATGATTCAGCGTTATACGTGGCCTGGCAATGTACGTGAATTGCGTCATCAGGTAAGTCGCGCCATGTTACTTTGCCATGAAGGGCTTATAACAGAAGGAGATCTGGCATTACCTATGCAGCGTATCACGTCAGAGTTAAGTGGTTCACAAAGTACACAGTCTGCGTTAGATGCCGCTGAAAAAACTATTTTATTGCAAGTGCTGGCAGAAACTAAAAATAATGTGTCTGAGGCTGCACGTAAGTTGGGCATTACACGCATGACTATGCGTTACCGTATGGATAAGCATCAAATCTAAATTCCGGTTTATTGTCTGAATAAAACTGCCTTAGATTTCCGACTTAGATTTCCCATTGAGAAATGACGTAAAAATCACTGCATGGTATGATTCATACCAATTGAAAATTGAAAGAATCTCATGCAAATTGGTACCCCATTAAGCTCAAATGCCACCCGTGTTATGTTGCTAGGTAGTGGTGAACTTGGCAAAGAGGTGATTATAGCCTTGCAACGTTTAGGGGTAGAGGTGATTGCTGTAGAT
>DAIDAH010000125.1 GCA_027310735.1 Methylotenera sp.
GCTTATGCTGGTCGTTATGTGGCGAAAAACATTGTTGCTGCAGGGTTGGCTTCACGTTGCTTGGTGCAAGTAAGTTATGCGATTGGTGTTGCTCGCCCAACTTCAGTGATGGTTGAAACCTATGGTACAGGTAAAGTCTCGAACGAGGTATTGACGGCTTTGGTGCTGGAGCATTTCGATTTGCGTCCTAAAGGCATTGTTAAAATGCTCGATTTGCTCCGCCCGATCTATGCTAAAACTGCTGCTTACGGCCATTTTGGTCGTGATGAGCCTGAGTTTACATGGGAAGCTACTGATAAGGCTGCAGCATTGAGAGCGTCTATTTAAGTTAGTAAATATTTATGTGGTGATTAGCATGTTAAAGGTTGTATCTACCGATCAAGTTCGACTAGGCATGTTCATCCAGGAGCTGAAAGGTGCTTGGATGGACCACCCATTCTGGAAAAAAGCTTTTAAGCTAGAAGATCTGGCAGATTTAAAAAAGTTACAAGCCAGCGTTATCAAAGAAGTGGTGATTGATATTGCCAAAGGTCTGGATGTTGCCGAAATGGTTGTCGTGGATGCGCCGCCATTAGAAGTGCCAGAGGTTGCTGTGCCTAAAGATGTAGCGCCAACTACCATCGCTACACCCAAGCTGGCGCGCGTCACTGCCGAAGTGGAAAGGCAACAAGCAAGGAAAGTAATCTCTGCCTCTAAAAAAGCCGTCGTCACCATGTTCAATGAAGCGCGCATGGGTAAAGCCGTCAATGCTGAGGCCGCAAAGCAAGTGGTTGATGATATTGCCGCATCAGTTGCCAGAAACGAAGGTGCACTGATTAGCTTACTGCGCCTGAAGAATAAAGACGACTATACCTATATGCACTCTGTTGCCGTCTGTGCCATGATGATTGCCTTGGCAAAAGAGCTAGCGTTGACCGAAGATGAAGCTAAAGTGGCTGGTATGGCTGGTTTGTTACATGACTTAGGTAAAGCTGCTATTCCAAATGATGTGCTGAATAAACCTGGTGCACTTACTGATGATGAATTTACTTTAGTAAAACTCCACCCTGAGCGTGGTCATGCGCTATTGCTGAAAGCCGAGATTGCTGAGGAGGCTGTGCTCGATGTGTGCATTCATCATCATGAAAAAATAAATGGCACAGGCTATCCGCACAAGTTAAAGGGTGATGAAATCAGCTTGTTTGCAAAAATGGGCGCAGTTTGTGATGTCTATGATGCCATTACTTCAAACCGTCCCTATAAAGATGGTTGGGAGCCCGGTGTTTCATTGCAACGCATGGCGCAGTGGGCTGGGCACTTTGATGATGTTGTATTCAAGGCTTTTGTTAAAAGTATGGGTATCTATCCTATTGGCTCCATGGTCAAGCTCAAGTCTGGGCGCTTAGCTGTTGTGACTGATCAAAGCCCAAAATCTTTATTAACGCCTATCGTCAAAATTTTCTTTTCGACCAAGGCCAAATCACGAATACCAATTGAAATGCTGGATCTATCTAAGCCCAGCGCGCAGGACACTATTGTTGGGCATGAAGATCCTATTCTTTGGGGAGTCCATGATATTGATAAGATTTGGAGTTTGTAGTTTTGATGGTCACTTTCCAAATTGTTAAAACATATTGGTGGTGATTACTTATGCTGAAAGTTGTTTCTACTGAGCAAGTCCGTTTAGGAATGTTTATCCGAGAGTTGAAAGGCGCTTGGATAGATCATCCTTTCTGGAAAACTTCATTCAAGTTGGATGACCCTTCTGATTTAAAAAAGCTTCAGGCTAGTGTTATCAAAGAAGTTGTTATAGATACTTCTAAGGGTTTAGATGTCCTGAAGACTAAGCCGTCAATAGTAATGCCTGCGGTAGAGGTGCTGTCAGTTCCAAAACTCGTTCATACCTCCGCAATTGAAGAGCATGTGCGAGCTAAAAAAGTGATTGCTGCATCTAAGCAAGCGGTTGTTTCTATGTTCAACGATGTACGTATGGGTAAGGCGGTGAGTACTGAATCTGCGATGCAATGCGTAGATGAGATTTCTGCCTCAGTAGCAAGAAATGAAGGTGCGCTGATTAGTTTGTTGCGCCTGAAAAGTAAGGATGATTATACTTACATGCATTCGGTAGCCGTGTCAGCTTTAATGGTAGTCTTGGCTAAAGAGTTGGGTTTGTCTGAGTGCGAAGTCAAGCAGGCTGGGTTGGCTGGTTTATTGCACGACATCGGTAAAGCCGCGATTCCCATCGATTATCTTAATAAGCCTGGAGCATTAACCGATGAAGAGTTTGCGGTTGTCAGGTTACACCCTGAGCGAGGCTACGAGTTAATGATGCAGGCGAATATCGCTGATGAAGCGGCGTTAGAGGTCTGTTTGCATCACCATGAGAAAATGAATGGTGAAGGGTATCCGCACCGTTTGCAGGGCGATGAAATAAGCTTGTTTGCAAAAATGGGCGCAGTTTGTGATGTCTATGATGCAATTACCTCTACCCGTGCTTACAAGGCGAGTTGGGAGCCGAGCCAGTCTTTGCAACGTATGGCGAAGTGGAGTGATCATTTTGACGATACTGTATTTAAGGCATTTGTGAAAAGTGTGGGAATTTATCCAATAGGTTCTATGGTTAAGCTCAAGTCTGGACGACTGGCTGTGGTCATTGACCAAAGCCAAAAGTCGTTATTGGCACCAATTGTTAAGGTGTTCTTTTCGATTAAATCAAAGTCACGCATACCCATAGAAATTTTGGATTTATCCAAGCCGGGTTTACAGGATGTGGTGGTTGGCTATGAAGATCCTGCACTGTGGGGTGTTCATGATGTTAATACGCTCTGGGGCTAGTTTGGTTGTGCTAATCATCGTCGTTTCTTTGCGTATTGGTGGCTAAAAAAATATCGCGTATAATTGCGCTCTTCCGAGGAGCGTTGCGAGAGTTTGTCTCCCAGGCTCGGAAAATGTTACAAACGACGCTCACCATTATTAACCGTGCCGGACACGGGATATGGGTGAGACGGGCGTTTGTCATCTCTAAGTGTAAATACACCCCTTCCCTCCGGTCACACACATTCAAGGAATGAATACTGTGACTGCTGATGTTAAAAATACAAGTAAAGATTATGTGATTGCCGATATTGGCTTGGCAACATTTGGCCGTAAAGAAATCGCGATTGCCGAAACAGAAATGCCTGGCTTGATGGCTATTCGTGAAGAGTTCTCAAAAGCACAACCACTTAAGGGTGCGCGTATTACTGGTAGCTTGCACATGACGATTCAAACTGCCGTACTGATTGAAACCCTAAAAGACTTAGGTGCAGACGTACGTTGGGCTTCATGCAATATCTACTCTACACAAGACCATGCAGCGGCAGCTATTGCGGCTGGTGGCACACCAGTGTTTGCGATTAAAGGCGAAACGCTGACTGAGTACTGGGATTACACACACCGTATTTTTGAGTGGACGGATGGTGGCTACACCAACATGATTTTGGATGATGGTGGCGATGCGACATTGTTATTGCATCTAGGTACGCGTGCTGAGAAAGATTTGTCTGTTATTGCCAACCCAAGTTCAGAAGAAGAAATCTGCCTGTTTGATGCAATTAAAGCTAAATTGAAAGTTGATCCAACTTGGTACTCAACACGTTTAGCTAAAATTCTAGGTGTCACTGAAGAAACCACGACAGGCGTACATCGTTTGTATCAAATGCATAAAGAAGGCAAGTTAGCTTTCCCTGCGATTAATGTGAATGACTCAGTTACAAAATCTAAATTTGATAACTTGTATGGCTGTCGTGAATCGTTGGTCGATGCTATCAAGCGTGCCACTGACGTAATGATTGCCGGTAAAGTGGCTGTAGTTGCGGGTTATGGCGATGTAGGTAAGGGTTCTGCACAAGCTTTGCGCGCATTGTCTGCTCAAGTATGGGTGACGGAGATTGACCCAATCTGTGCGCTACAAGCAGCAATGGAGGGCTACCGTGTTGTAACGATGGATTACGCTTGTGAACATGGCGATATTTTTGTGACATGTACAGGTAACTACCACGTGATTACACATGACCACATGGCTAAAATGAAAGACCAATCTATCGTTTGTAACATTGGCCATTTCGATAATGAAATTGATGTAGCCTCACTTGAGAAATACGAATGGGATGAAATCAAGCCACAAGTGGATCATGTGATCTTTCCAGACGGTAAAAAAATTATCTTGCTGGCAAAAGGTCGCTTGGTGAATCTGGGCTGTGGTACAGGTCACCCAAGCTATGTGATGAGCTCTTCATTTGCAAATCAAACCATTGCGCAAATCGAGTTGTTTACACAAACGGCTAATTATCCAGTGGGCGTGTATACTTTGCCTAAACACTTGGATGAAAAAGTAGCTGTGTTGCAATTGAAAAAATTGAATGCGCAACTTTCAACATTAACCGATGAGCAAGCCGCTTATATCGGTGTGTCGAAACAGGGCCCTTACAAACCAGACACCTATCGTTATTAAATAGTCTATCTTCGTTGAAGTGAAGGAGGTCTCATGGAATTAATTATTGTATGGGTACTTAACGCGTTATCGCTGTTAGCTGTGACGTATTTGGTGCCGAATATTCAAGTGGCTAACTTTACTACAGCGCTGATTGCAGCTTTGGTGATTGGCTTAGTCAATATGTTGATTAAGCCAATCTTACTTTTGCTGACACTGCCTATTACGATATTGACGCTGGGACTTTTCATTTTTGTGATTAATGGACTGCTGTTTTATGCGGTAGGTAATTTATTGCAAGGTTTCGAAGTGAAAACCTTGTCTTCTGGAATCTTAGGCGCAGTGCTTTACAGCATTATTTCTTGGTTGTTGACTTCAATGTTGACTAGATAGCAAAAATGTTTGAATGAAAATGGCAGGCAATAACAACACGGTCAATGAACTATGATTAAAAATACCAAGATAAGTTTTGAATTTTTCCCCCCTAAAACTGCAGAAGGTATGCAGAAGTTGCGTGATACACGTGCAAAGCTGGCAAAATTTAAACCAGAATTCTTCTCGGTTACCTTTGGTGCTGGTGGCTCTACACGTGATAGAACGATGAATACGGTGCTGGAAATTCAGGCCGAAGGTTTTGGTGCCGCGCCGCATATTTCCTGCATTTCATCCAGTAAGGAAGAGATTCGTGATTTGTTGCAAGCGTACCAAGCGCATGAAATTAATCGTTTAGTTGCGCTACGCGGCGATATTCCATCAGGCGAAGTGAGTGCTGGCGATTTTCGTTATGCGGCTGAGCTGGTTGAGTTTATTCGGGCTGAGACTGGTGAGTATTTTCATATTGAGGTTGCAGCATACCCTGAGTTTCATCCTGAGGCGAGAACGCCTGCAGCAGATTTATTGAATCTAAAACATAAGATGGATGCAGGTGCTAATTCAGCAATTACGCAGTATTTTTATAATACGGATGCGTATTTTAGATTTATGGATCAATGCAGTGCCGCTGGCATTAATATTCCAATTATTCCTGGTGTGATGCCAATTTATAACATCACGCAATTGGCACGCTTTTCTAGCGTTTGTGGTGCGGAAATTCCGCGTTGGTTAAAAATGCGTCTTGAAGAGTATGGCGACGACATAGCTTCGCTACGTGCCTTTGGTCTGGATGTAGTGAGTGAGTTATGTGAAACTTTGCAGGCATCAGGCGTGCAAAGTTTGCACTTTTACACACTGAATCAGGCGGGTGTAATCAGCAATATTCTTGAAAATATTGGGTATTAAGCTAAGAGTATATGAATTAAGGCTCACTCATTGAGCGAGCCTTAATAGTACTAACAAATTGTTAAAGCCGATGCGACTTAATGTAGTGTCGGTTTTTGTTTGTTAATGAGTACGTCTTCAATAAATAAGTATTCTTTGGTTTTGTCTGTGCCGGACTTGCTGGCACCCCAAGTGGTCATAAGCACAATCCAGCGCATTTCTTCAATATTGATTTTAAGTTGGGGTAAATTCATTGCAAGCTCAAGTACCAGCTCTCGCTGCGTGGTGTTGAGTATATTGGCTTGTACCAAGAATAAAATGAAGCCTATACTTTCGCCGCTGATTTTATTCAACTCAAGTTCTGTAAAAATGCGTGTATTGGCGTGGCAGGCTTTGCCATATACATCTGGCTGGTCTGCCATTTGCTCTAGTTGGTTAAACCAGTCAAATGCGCCATTGATATCCTCTTCATCAAATCCTGCTGCAAATAACTCTTTTGACATTGTGTTGTCATCGGGCCTAAAGTGGGTGTCGATGTAATTCTCAAACATGTAAACCAATACCTCAAACATGATATTAATCCTTTAAAAGTTTTTAAATGAAGCGTTCTTTAAATCAAACGCTAGAGTCAAAGCCGATTGATTTATATAAAATTTCAGATGTCAGGACTTCAAACTTACAAAATTCAGGACTGTAAAACTTGGATTAATAATAGTGACTACGATTTATTTTAAAGAGTATTGCTTAGTTTCTGATATTGGCTGCCAGCCAAACTGGTGACACTCCCCTCAAGTTCTAATAGCATAAGCATGGATGAAACTTCACTGACCGTCAAGCCGCTTAGGCTAACTAAATTTTCCAGACTAACCGGATCATAGCTCATTAACTTGAGTAGGGGATTTTCAGTTGTGGTGCTACGGTCGGTTGGTTGTTGAAGGCTTGGTGGGACATTGTTCAAATGTAATTCATCTACAATGTCTTGGATGCAGTCTACTAATTTCGCGCCTTGCTTGATGAGTTGGTGACAACCTTTGGACATAGGCGAATGGATTGAACCTGGAATTGCAAAGACTTCACGACCTTGCTCTGCGGCTAAGCGCGCAGTGATTTGTGAGCCGCTTTGCAGATTGGCTTCAACCACTAAGCAACCTACACTCAACCCACTGATAATGCGATTCCGTTTAGGAAAGTTTTGCGGTTTTGATGGGGTGCCTAAAGCAAACTCGGAAATAATGAGACCGTGTTCAGCTATGTGATGTGCCAAATCACGATGTTTGGCCGGGTAAACAATATCAAGCCCTGTGCCCACGACGGCAATCGTTGCACCATTGGCTTTAAGTGCACCACGGTGCGCTGCACCATCAATTCCTAAGGCAAGTCCACTTACAATGCACAGTCCGTAGCTGCATAAATCATGAGCGAAGGCCTCTGCATTTTTCTCTCCCTGTACCGATGCGTTGCGGCTACCTACAATGGCAATACTGGGCTGATTTAATAAGGACAGGTTGCCTTTTGCATAGAGTAATGGTGGCGGATCGGTAATTTCCAGCAGGGCCTTGGGGTAGTGGCTGTCGGCTAAAGTTACTAAATGGTTATTGGTTTGGGATAGCCAATGTAGAGAGTCGGTAATTATGTCCCTATCAGGGCCTAGGGTAATTGCAGAAGCAATTTTATCTGAAACAATATCCGCTAATTGCGTACGTTTAGCTGCATAGATGTTAGTTGGGCTACCAAAAGTTTTGAGTAGCAAGCAGAATGTTTGTGAACCAATACCGTGGATTTGACTTAAACTAATCCACAGCGTTTTTTCAGATAAATCATCGCTGTGGCTAGCTAGCATCGCAGAGGGGAGTTAAGGCGTGTTTACTGAATCAAGCTTGTTGATTGGTTGAGATGCTTGCATTACTAACGCATAAGAAACGCGGTCAAACACACGGAAAACCATTAATAAGCCAATACGCTCATCTGGTAACTTAACCATGCCAGGTTCTAATGCTAATTTGCCTGTAGCTCTTTGCGTATCTTTTTTGAAGTTGATGATTTTTTTGCCATCGGCGTCGCGTTTTATATCAAAGTTTAATTCTTTTAGTTTCGGTTTTGAGCTGTCTTCTATTGCTTCAGGATCTTTAATGATGCGGCCATAACGATTGATGGCTAATACATGGCCAACTTCCAAGCCATCTGCAGAGCCACGGTTGATAGACACAATACTTTCCGGGCCAGCATCAGCAATCCCGCCATAAATATTGATGATTCGTCCTACGATATTTGTTTCTGGCGCATGAGGTACAAAGTTGGTGGTTACTTCATCGCC
>DAIDAH010000126.1 GCA_027310735.1 Methylotenera sp.
CATTAAGATAGCCGATGCTAGAGAAAAAACGCCCGGCCTTGATTGTGACGCCATAGGGCAATGAGGTCGTTTGCGCAAAAGCCTCCTCTACCCCAACCGTATTATCCGGCGCTAATGCAAGATTAAGCCCTCCGTAAAAGTTTGGGTCAATACTGGCGTAAACACCTAACTCAGACTCCCCCAGATTGAATCCACGTGTGCCCGGTCCAATTTCACCACCCGTTTGAAAACCTGTAATGTGGTAATTTGAGTCTTGGGATCGATTGGTATAGGTACCAGAAAGAATGAGCGAAATATTGGGGTTAAAAGCATTGCTGGACGTTGGTCGTGTGCTAGCTTGTACAGTAGCAGCCTCGGCCTTTTGATCGGCTTGACTAGCAACTGACTCTGTTTGCTTTAAGCGTGACTCTAAGGATTGAATGCGACCTTCATAGTTTTGTTTCATTTGCTGAATTTCAGCGCGGAGTTTTTCCAGTTCATCACTATCATTTGCTTGAGCAATAGATGGTAATTGGAAAGCGAGCGCAATTGCGCACGCAATAATCTTACGGTTGTACATTTGAGCCTCACCATTACATAAAGTATGCAGAAACATTCCCGAAACAGGAATGTACCGTTAAAAACTTAATGCTATGTGAGCGTTGGCGGTGCGCGAGAATGGTATGAAAAGAATTGTGCTGCTGTAAATGATCGACTTACTGTTGTAGTTAACGCAAATTGCCCAGCAGCAATATTGAGTGTTTGCGCTGTTGAACTGACTATATTTTGAATGTCTGCAAGCGATAAACATTTTCCGCACACTTCAGTATGTTTAGGTACTTGCTTATTTTCTGAAGAATTTTGTTGATTATCAGCGATATGTACATAAGGGTGCTGCATAGCAACCTGTTGCGCAAACAGGAGCAATGTAACCAATATCAGCGATAAAAATATACGGCGAATCATAGTCGCATCATAACAAAGAATAATAAGCCAGCATAGAACAAAAAAGTTGCACGGTATTAGTAATAATTATACAAAATCAGGCGTTTCTGCACCAAAAAATTTCGCTCGGAGCTTCTTCAGTTGATCTCTAAAATCTGCTGCTTTTTCAAACTCAAGATTTTTTGCGCTATCATGCATTGCTTTTTCAAGACGCTTAATTTCCTTGGCAATTTGCTTCTCACTTAAAGATTCATAATTGGCCTGATCTTGCAGCACTTTACGCTCACGTTGTGCTTCGTCTTTATCATACACGCCATCAATAATATCTTTAATGCGCTTACTAATGCCTTTAGGCACAATGCCGTGCGCCTCATTAAAGGCAAGCTGTACACCGCGCCTGCGTTCGGTTTCATCCATAGCAAGCTTCATACTACGCGTAATTTTATTGGCGTAAAAAATCACTTTACCATTCAAGTTACGCGCGGCACGACCTGATGTTTGAATCAAAGAGCGTTCTGAACGCAAAAAGCCCTCTTTATCAGCATCCAATACCGCAACTAAGGATACTTCTGGAATATCCAACCCTTCGCGCAACAAGTTAATACCTACCAGCACATCAAACTCACCAAGCCTTAAGTCACGAATAATCTCAACACGTTCAACAGTGTCAATATCGCTATGCAAATAGCGCACTTTTACACCATGTTCACTAAGGTAGTCTGTCAGATCTTCTGACATACGCTTGGTAAGCGTAGTAGCCAACACGCGTTCACCAACGGCCACGCGCAACTTTATTTCACTTAACAAGTCATCCACCTGAGTATCGGCTGGCTTGACAATAATTTGCGGGTCAACCAAGCCTGTTGGTCGGGCAATCATCTCCACCACTTGTTGCTGATGTGCAGCTTCATACTCTGAAGGCGTAGCAGAAACAAATACACACTGACGCATAATCTGCTCAAACTCTTCAAACTTGAGAGGGCGATTATCCAGCGCAGATGGCAAGCGCCAACCATAATCTACAAGATTCTCTTTACGTGAACGGTCACCTTTATACATAGCGCCTACTTGCGGCACGGTAACATGGCTCTCATCAATAATCATCAATGCATTGTTTGGCAGATAATCAATCAACGTCGGAGGTGGATCACCTGGATTACGACCAGATAAATGACGTGAGTAGTTTTCAATGCCCTTACAGAAACCAATTTCATTGAGCATTTCAAGATCGAAACGTGTGCGCTGTTCAATACGCGCAGCTTCTGCCAACTTACCTGTTTTAATGTAAAAATCCACACGGTCTTTTAACTCGTGTTTGATTTTCTCTACAGCGCGAATCGTAGTTTCACGTGGCGTTACATAATGACTGGACGGATACACCGTGTAGCGCTGGATTTTATTAAACACTTGCCCAGTCAGCGGATCAAACAAAGTGATGGACTCCACTTCATCATCAAACATGGAAATACGCACCGCTGTTTCGTTATTCTCCGCAGGAAATACATCAATAACATCGCCGCGCACACGAAATGTACCGCGTGCAAAATCAAATTCGTTGCGGTCATATTGCATGCCCACCAGCCGAGAAATCATATCGCGCTGTGCAATTTTCTCGCCCTGCTGCACATGCAACACCATGCCGTGATAGTCCACGGGGTCGCCAATACCGTAAATCGCCGAAACAGTGGCAACGATAATGCTGTCTTCGCGCTCTAATAAAGCCTTGGTGGCTGAAAGCCGCATTTGCTCAATATGTTCATTGATACTCGAATCTTTCTCAATAAACAAATCACGCGATGGCACGTAAGCTTCCGGCTGATAGTAATCGTAATAACTAACGAAATACTCCACAGAATTATTAGGGAAAAACTCGCGAAACTCACTATAGAGCTGCGCGGCCAGTGTTTTATTTGGCGCCATCACAATGGCTGGACGACCAGTACGGGCGATCACATTCGCCATGGTGTAAGTTTTGCCTGAACCAGTAACGCCGAGTAAAGTTTGAAACTTTAGCCCGTCATTCACACCCTGCGTCAGCTTTTCAATCGCCTGAGGTTGATCACCCGCTGGAGGGAAAGGCTGATGTAACTGATATTTACTATTAGGGAAAGTAACGAACACGTTGTTCTTCATTCAAAATTAACCATTGATTTTAACAGTAAAGTAGACATCCGCCGCCAACAAATAGTGCCCATGAAAATTACAACCCACAACTTAGCGATACCTTATATATAGACTAAATATATAGATTAGCAATAAATATCATAATAAGTGATTGATGTCTTGCGTAATTATTCCTAATGATGATTTTTATGCGTAAAATAGCGACCATTCGATTATTTGCATAAAAATTGTTTTAAGGAAGCATATTTTGGCATCATCACAAGCAGCCCGTCAGGCATCAGTTCTATCTCTCCGCGTTCAAGCGATTAAAGAGTCCCCTACCCTAGCCATTACAGCAAAAGCCGGCAAATATAAATCAGAAGGGCGGGACATTATTGGTTTGGCGGCTGGCGAGCCTGATTTTGACACACCGCAACATATTAAAGATGCAGCTAAAGCAGCCATTGATGCGGGCTTTACGAAGTACACCCCTGTTGCAGGTACTCCTGGCCTTAAAAAAGCCATTGTGAACAAATTCAAACAAGAAAATGGTTTTGACTATGCACTTAATGAAGTGATTGTTGGCGTTGGCGGCAAACAAACGATATTCAACCTTTGTTTAGCTGTACTCAATAAAGGCGATGAGGTCATTGTACCTGCACCATATTGGGTGTCATACGCTGACATCGCACTGGTTGCCGAAGCGACACCAGTGATTGTGCAATGCGGTATTGAGCAAGGCTTCAAACTTACACCACAGCAGTTGGAAGCGGCAATTACCCCAAAAACAAAACTATTCATGATTAACTCACCATCCAACCCTACAGGTTCGGTGTACAGCCTAAGCGAATTGCAAGCATTGGGAGAAGTACTACTCAAACACCCACACGTATTAGTCGCTACAGATGATATGTACGAGCACGTGAACTTAACTGGCGACAAGTTTTACAACATCCTGAACGCAGCGCCAGCACTTAAAGACCGTTGTATTGTATTAAACGGCGTTTCTAAAGCTTACTCAATGACAGGCTGGCGTATTGGCTATGCCGCAGGCCCTGCTTACATTATCAAAGCCATGGAAATTTTGCAGTCACAATCAACAAGTAACCCCACCTCAATCTCTCAAGTTGCCGCGCAAGCAGCATTAGAAGGTTCGCAAGACTGCATCACACCTATGGTGACCACATTTAAAGAGCGCCACACTTATGTTGTGAACCGCTTCAACACCATGCCAGGCTTAAGCTGCCTGATGGCTGGCGGCGCATTTTATGCATTTCCAGATGCACGTGGCGCAATTGATAATCTACATAAAGCTGGAAAAATTAAAGCAGCGACCGATATGGCGCTTGCAGAATACTTTCTTGAATCGTTTGACGTGGCCGTTGTACCAGGCTCCGCCTTCGGTGCTGAAGGCTATTTCCGCATTTCTTTTGCCACCTCTATGGAAAACTTACGCAATGCATTAGATAGAATAGAAAAAGCACTCAATATTTAAAAAAATAGCATTTTTGCGTTGACCAGAGGCCGCTAAGCCATTAATATAGCGGCTTCACAAATTTAACCGTTTGTGAGTAATTAAAAGGTTAAAAAAACCGAATATTCCTCGATAGCTCAGTCGGTAGAGCAACGGACTGTTAATCCGTGTGTCCCTGGTTCGAGCCCAGGTCGAGGAGCCAGATACTAAGCCACTGACAGAGATGTTAGTGGCTTTTTTGTTTCTGAACCGTGACAAAAACGTGACAAACTTATAACGTTTTCACCATCTCGACTGAGTTCAATCCTAGAGGCAGCAAAGGCCAGATTCTCAGTTGCAAATTTTGCATAACGATCTACCATCGATCTAGTCTTCCAGACCCCCAATTCTTTGAGTTCATCACAACTTGTACCTGCCTGACGATGCCAGAATGCCCAAGTGTGCCTCAAATCATGGAAACGAAAGTCCTCAAGCGATGCTTCCTCTAAGGCCTTGTACCATGCCTTATTACAATTGCTGCGGCGTATTGGTTGGTCTTGATAAGTAAAACAAGCTTTAGGATGCTTTCCGATCTGTTCTTCCAGAACTATGATTGCATCATTATTTAGCGGTACACCTCGCGGTGTTCCATTCTTGGTTTGATTTAACCAGGCGGTACGACGTGATAAATCCACCCTATTCCATTCCAAGTTAGTAATCTCACTTGCCCGACAACCCGTTGATAACGCAAATCTAACCAAAGCTGCCAAATGGCTTGGGCAGACTAAAATTAATCGATCTGCTTCCTCTTTGGTCAACCAGCGATCACGTTCAACTTCGCCAGGTAATAATCGGATTTTAGGAATGTTATCTAGCCACTGCCATTCATCCCTCGCTATTTTCAGCAAATTACGAATGAGTGCTAAATAACGATTTACCGTCGCAGGCTTATTTCCTTTCTTGATCAATCCCTGTGCGACACCCCACACAACATCACCATTAATCTGGTTAAGTGTGAGCTTGCCTAGAAATGGATCAAGCTTTACACAAATACGCCTAACATCGATAAAGCTCTTCAATCCAGATTTAATAGTGAGGTAAATCGCTCACCTAGTGCGCGTATGCTACGAGACGCCTTGCTGACACCGCATGTTCAAGCAGCCCATGAAGCTATGCGCCATACTTATGGGGTTCAACGTCTGCACAGCGAGTTAGTTGCCAACGGCGTTATTGTCACCGCCTATAAAGTAAAAGTATTACGTCAACGCTTAGGGATTTATTGCAAGCAAAGGAAACGGTATAAATGCACGACCAATAGTCAGCACGATAAAGTGGTTGCGCCTAACCGCCTTGGGCAAAACTTTATGGTGAGTCGCCCTAATCAAGTTTGGGTCAGTGACATTACCTATGTTTGGACTGAAGCAGGCTGGCTGGATATGGCAGGCATCAAAGATTTGTTTAGTTGTGAAATGGTCGGTTATGCTATTGGTGAGCGCATGACAGCGGGTTTATGTTTAGCTGCGCTACAAATGGCACAACTGAGACGGCAGCCTAAAGCTGGGCTTATTCTGCACTCTGACCGAGGTAGCCAGTATTGCGCTAAGGCGTATCAAAAACGATTGGCACAAGCGGGAATTTTGGCTTCGATGAGCCGCCGCGGCAATTGTTATGATAATGCGCCGATGGAAAGTTTCTGGGGTTCACTTAAAAATGAGCTGATTCATCAAACGCAATATAAAACAAGAGAAGAGGCGCGCGATGCAATCGTAGAATATGTGGAAGTGTTCTACAATCGTATTCGCAGGCACTCAAAGTTAGATAACATATCGCCAGCAGAGGCTTTAAGAAATTTTAAGTTAATGCAGGAAGAGCTTGTTTAAAGTGGAGTGTCCATTTTATTCAACAGGGGTCATTGCAACATCAATAATAACTGCGGATATTATTATGGATCCTACGGACTGAAGCATTATTGGAATAAACTCTCCTCGTTTAGGGATATTGCTAACAACCTCATAAATAGACCATCCCATAATCATTAGCGACATGGTTGTTAGAGACAATGCTGCGAATAAATAAATGATTGTTGATATGCGTACAAATATTTTTTGCAAAATATATCCTATCAATCAAATGGTGATAACTAACAGGGGCTAGCAATATCATAGAGAATCATAACAGTTACTGAAACATCGTACTGATATCGGTCTGTTATTTAAAACAGGTAATTTTAGGGAACTATTGTTCTTGGGTCTAAGTAGCACAAAGCCTGTGAAGCTATCGCATGTACTTGCGTTACTTAAACTGTATAAATAACTATTAACTGGATTAGAAAGCGGGTGGAGTCCAAAATAACTTATCCCACTTGATCAGCTCCAGTCATCGCCACCTGAATTATCATCCCATGATGAACTATCCGAAACTCCAAAATCTGATCCTCCTAAATCATTCGTAGAGAATGAATTATTTACAGGATCATCATTCATAAAGTTATTGTTATTGCTGTGCTCACCATCAGTAAAGTGGTGCATCAGAGCTTCTCCTGCCACCATACCAGCGCCAAGTGCGGCACCCGTTGCCAAACCTCCAAGTATGCCTGACCCAAGACCACTAGAAGACGGCATAGGCATTGGAGCGCTAGTCATTCCATAAGGTTGAGGGTTACCATTGTTCATTCCACCAGAATAACCATTCGCAGGGATTAAAGTCTGATTACGTTGCGTCATCCACTTTACAGCAAAGTAAATGAATACAATCAAACCTAGGCCTAAGAAGATTAATTTCCAAGGCATATCGCTATTGGCATAGTGTTGAGCATTATTATTGCCAGTAGACTGTGTTGTTAGATGTGATGATGCTATTTGTGATTTAAGTTTTTGTAGTGTTTGCGGCTTAACAAAAGGCAATCCGGGTTTTAAGCGCTCTGCCGCATTTAACTCATTAGCCGCCGCAGATAGATGACCTTGTTTTGCTAGCAGTTCGGCTTCTACATAATGTGCTTTTGCGCTATTAGGGTGATCATGAAGCACCTTATCCATCATTGCCTGCGCTTCGGTAAATTTACCAGCTTCCGCAGCTAGATAAACTTCATGCATTGATGCATCTTCCGCTGCGAGTACGGGTGTTGTAAATACGATAGCTGAAAATAACACTGCAAAATAAGAAAGTGGCTTTATTAGCATTTGACAGATCCTTGTCGATACATAATGCGTATCCTTACCTTAAAGACATAAGAACACTTAAATACAAAATTAACGATTGCAATTAATTCTATCTAGTACATTTTTCTAACCGTATGGTAGGGGTCGTTACCCCCCTACCGCAAATGTTATTTAGATAAGACTATTCACCAGAATAAACAATGTCAGCTCTACGGTTTTGTGCCCATGCAGCTTCATTCTCACC
>DAIDAH010000127.1 GCA_027310735.1 Methylotenera sp.
TATCTAACGTGGATTTTAAGTTGAGTGTTTTATGGGCCAGATAATACTCAATCTCGGCATCTTCAATCGGCGATAGCCTACGATTAAGCATCTCGACTTTTTCAGAGAGGATATCCAGCGCAACAACTTCGTTATGTTGAGCGAGCAAAACAGCATTAGAGAGTCCAACGTAACCAGTACCTGCGATAGCGACTTTCATATCAAACCCTAATAATTCTTAAAGTCTTGATATGCTAACTGAAGGCCCGTGCTTAGGGATGTACTGACATTCCATCCAAGCTGATTCAACCTGCAGGAATCCATAAGCTTTCTCATTGTTCCATCTGGCTTAGTGGCATCAAAAACAATGTCTCCATTAAATCCAACGACATCTTTAACTAAGTTAGCCAATTCAGCTATGGTCAAATCATTACCACTGCCTAAATTAAGCAATGGTGGCAAACCATCATTTCTATCTGATGCCAATAAAGACTTCAATATATCGTTTGGCAAGTTAAGTACAAACACGCAAGCTTCTGCCATGTCATCACTGAATAGAAATTCGCGCTTAGGAGTACCAGACCCCCATACCGTTACTGCTGGTTGATTGTTAACTTTAGCCTCATGAAACTTGCGGATCATGGCCGGAATCACATGGCTATTTTCTGGATGATAGTTATCACCTGCCCCGTACAAGTTTGTAGGCATTACAGCCAAATATTGAGTACCAAATTGACGATTGTAGCTCCAACACATTTCAATACCTGAAATTTTTGCCAAGGCATATGGTCTATTGGTAGGTTCTAATGAGCCTGTGAGTAGATATTCTTCTTTAATCGGCTGCGGACAATCGCGTGGATAAATACAGCTAGAACCAAGAAACAACAATCGTTTAACTCCAGCCACATACGACTGATGAATAACATTGGTTTGAATTGCTAAGTTTTCTTGAATAAATTCTGCTGGGTAAGTGTTATTAGCATGGATACCTCCAACTTTAGCTGCGGCCAATATCACGTACTCTGGTTTTTCAGATGTAAAAAAGTCTGTAACAGCTTGCTGATTTGTGAGATCAAGCTCTGCATGTGTACGGGTAACAATATTATTGTAGCCTTGAGCATTCAGTTGTCGCATTAAAGCTGACCCGACAAGACCACGGTGCCCTGCAACATAAATTTTAGCGTCTTTATCCATACTATAAATTTACTCGTGATAATCCATGGCTTGATAACCATGTTTTTTCACCAACTCATCACGCTGCGCTGATTTGTAGTCTTCACGCACCATTTCTGCAACCAATTCATGAAAGGTAATTTTTGGCACCCAACCAAGCTTTTGTTTAGCTTTAGTTGGATCGCCCAATAAAGTTTCCACTTCCGTCGGTCTAAAATATCGCTCATCTACTTGAACAATACACTTACCTTGCCAATAGCCCTTTTCTTCAACCCCTGTACCTTGCCAGGAAATTTCCATATTTAATTCTTTAGCCGCAGCATTCACAAAATCACGTACGCTGTACTGCACACCAGTTGCAATCACGAAATCTTCCGCGACTTCTTGTTGCAACATCAACCATTGCATCTCAACATAATCTTTAGCATGCCCCCAATCGCGAAGAGCATCCAAATTCCCTAAATACAAGCAGTCTTGTAAGCCTAAATTTATTCTTGCGAGTGCTCGTGTGATCTTGCGTGTGACAAAGGTTTCGCCACGCAGCGGACTTTCGTGATTAAACAGAATGCCGTTACATGCATAAATACCATATGCCTCACGGTAATTGACTGTGATCCAATAGGCGTACATCTTAGCTACGGCATAAGGACTACGTGGGTAAAAGGGAGTAGTTTCCTTTTGTGGAGTTTCTTGTACTAAGCCATATAACTCAGATGTAGAAGCTTGGTAAAACTTAGTTTTTTTCTCCAAACCGAGGATACGGATTGCTTCTAGAATACGTAAGGTACCAATACCATCGGCATTGGCTGTGTATTCAGGAGTTTCAAAAGAAACCGCTACATGACTCATTGCGGCCAGATTGTAAATTTCATCGGGTTGCGTTTGTTGAATGATGCGAATAAGGTTTGTGGAGTCAGTCAAGTCACCGTAGTGCAAGACAAAGTTCTTGTTGTCCACATGCGGATCTTGATACAAATGGTCGATACGATCTGTATTAAATAAAGATGCGCGACGCTTAACGCCATGCACGATATAGCCCTTACCTAATAGTAACTCAGCTAAGTAAGCACCATCTTGCCCAGTAACGCCTGTAATCAGGGCGACCTTTTTACTCTGTTGACTCATTGACTGTTTAACCTTCCATATTGATCATCAAAACGCACAATATCATCTTCACCCACATACTCGCCGCATTGTACTTCAATAATACTTAGAGGCTCACTAGTATTGTTCGCCAAACGGTGCCGGTGCGTTTGCGGAATATAGGTGGATTGATTTTCTTGCAATGTGTATTCAATTTCATTGTTGGTGATCGTCGCAACGCCAGAAACCACCACCCAATGCTCGGAACGATGTTTATGCATTTGCATTGAGAGCTTTGCGCCTGGATTAACAACAATACGTTTTATCTTAAAATTAGCGCGCTCTTCTAATACCGTATAACTGCCCCATGGCCGATAAACCGTTTGGTGAATTTCGGTCAACGAAGATTTATGCGCTTTTACTTCGGACACTAACGTTTTAATATCTTCGGCACGACTTCTATCACAAACCAAAGTAGCATCTGCTGTTTGAATCACGACCACATTATTTAAGCCTAACGTAGCTAACAGACCTGTTTCCGTCCAGATTAGGCTATTGGTCGTATCCAGACTTAATACTTCACCATGCGTCACATTGTTATTCGCGTCTTTATCCTGTTTGGCATAGATAGAGTCCCAACTACCCAAATCACTCCAAGCCATATCTACTGGCACGACAGCTAATTTTTCATCATGCTTTACCAGCTCTTCAGCCAAACCATAATCCATGGATAAATTAGGAAATTTAGCGTAATTTTCAGCTAGATTTTCTTGGTTCAATGCACAAACTTGGCTATAAATTTCAGGCTGATATTGTTCCAGCATGTGCATAAAGGTACTTGCCTTAAACACAAACATGCCACTATTCCAAAGGTAGCCATCACTCACAAATTGCTTGGCTTTTTCCAAGTCTGGTTTTTCAACAAATTGCGCCACTTGATGCACAGGCAAGGTGCTATTTAGTGATAGTTGTTCGCTTGGCTTAATGTAGCCGTAACCTGTAGCTGGCTCGTGCGGCTTAATACCTAATAGCACTAAGTAATCACTTTCTGCTACTTGCTCTGCTGTTTGCCATGCACTTAAAAAAGCATCTTCGTTATCAATAGCGTGGTCTGAGGCAAATACACCGATCACAGCGGCTTTATCTTGCTGATAGATTTGATAAGTAGCCCAAGCAATCGCGGGCAAAGTATTTCTGGCACACGGCTCCGCGAGTACATTAGCAATAGATTCCGGAAAAAACTCTGCTAACTGCCCTTTTACTTCAAACTTATGATCTTCGTGTGTGACGGTGAATAAGTTTGCAGGGTCTACATGCCTAACCAAACGCTTGGCTGTTTGCTGTAACAATGTTTGCTCACCATTCAGTGCCAAAAGCTGTTTTGGCCTCAGCGTGCGAGACAATGGCCACAACCTTGTACCAGAACCGCCGCAAAGAATTACTGCATAGTTATTTTTCAAAACTGGGGCGCCTCTTGTGAATTCAAATCCAATTTTTTGTCAACAGCGTTTGCCGACTTTGCTTCTTGCATCAACTGACTAATCTCAGCCTGAAGCAACTTATAATCTCGCATCTTGGATTTTAAAAAACGTAAGGTGATACTGGATTTTTCTTCAATGCCACTAGGCGTTAACAAATACATATAGGCCAATTTATTGTGGCTATTGCGAAAATTGGTGGCTTTAAGTAAACCCTTTTCAATTAATGCCTTCAAACAAAAATTAGCCTTACCCAGACTAATGCCCAGATTCTTCGCCAACTCTCGCTGACTGATCTCAGGCTTAGCTTCTACAAGCTTGAGAATCTTGTATCGATACTCATCTGTTAGCATTTTGAAGGGAATTTATTTTGTGCGTTCATAAGTTGAACGCGAGTTTATCAAAAAAACTAACGTACACGCAATATGTTTTATAAAGCGGCTTATGCGTATCGTCATACCGTAAGACAACTTAAATTCTAACCTGAATAATATGCAGCGCTTCACGTGCTAGAAAGTCAGCACGCACTTGACTTGCAGCCTCGGCATAGCAACGTAATTCAGGGGCATTACCTGACGGTCTAAAGTGCACAATCTCACCACTATCCAACGTAATGCGAAGCCCGTCAGTTTGATCTAGGCTAACGGGTGAACCACCAAGTGGATTCAACAATTCACGAATTGACGACATCGATGCCGCAAGCTCACCTAATAATTGACGGCTGGTTTCAGTAGGAAACGATTGTAGCCTATCGCTGGCAGTGAATCGTGGCGGCAAGTCTTGTATCAATTGCGAAAGCTTGCAGCCTTTTTGTTTTGCCATCGCAAGTAGCGATAACATTGGCAGAATAGCATCCCTAGTCATCAACGGCGCAAGAAAGCTTCCGTTTTTATCCAGACTTGATCCTAATAAGAACCCGCCATTCGCCTCAAAGCCTACAACACCCTGCGCACCTGATGCGAGTAACTGTTCCATAGCTTCGATGACATAAGGCGAACCGATACGCGTACGCATCACTTTTAAGAAAGTACCGCATTTTTCAATGGCAGTATTACAACTTACTGGAGTCGCCACAGCCTGTGCACCAAGATATTGAGCGCACAACAAACCGACGATATCGCCGCGCATCCAATTGCCATTTTCATCCCCGATGAGTGGGCGGTCTGCATCACCATCGGTTGAAAGTATGGCATCAAAGTGATGTTCACTGGCCCATAGTCGTGCACGCTGAATATCAACTTCTGCTACAGCCTCAGTATCGATTGGCACAAATTCGTTTGTTCTACCGAGTGAAATCACCTCAGCGCCAAGGGCTTCTAGCAACTGCGTTAATAGATCACGTGCAACACTAGAATGCTCGTAAAAGCCAAGCCGCAGGCCAGATAGACATCCCGCTTTGAAATAATCAACATATCGGGCGATGTAGCTCTGACGAGCGGCCAAGTTTAAGTCTGGCAAAGTAATAGAATAGAGACTATCAGGCAAGCTCACGGTAGCGTTGCTAATACCATGTTCATCCGCCTTGGTAATTTCACCTGCGCAACCGTAAAACTTGATGCCATTTCGATCAAACGGTATATGACTGCCTGTCACCATTATCCCCGGCATCTTTTGCTGTTGTGCATAATAAGCCAGTGCTGGCGTGGGGATTGCACCACAGAAATCCACGTGCATTCCAGCATTCTGAATCGCCGCAGCACAAGCCGCAGCAATGTCAGGACTGCTCGGACGCAAGTCCATTGCAAGCGCCACGCGGCTTCCAGGCTTAGCATCGATGATCTGTAAAAAAGCCAATGTATAGGCAAAGCAGACCTCATCAGTCAATTCAGCCACCAATCCACGTACACCGCTGGTGCCAAAGCGTGCACCACTAGCGTTCATAAGATCATGGATTGCAACGGTTCTTTCAACTGAGATCATGGTGATATTTTATCCACTTTAAAAAAAATAATAGTTAATTAATATCGGCAATCAGCCGAGTAATTATGTACTGCAATACAACTACATAAAGTAACTGTGAATAGCAAACAAATATCATCCAGCTACTTGGATATACTTTTTATTTAAGCGTACTGCAAACGCACTAAACGCAATCAGGGCAACACCAATCATCACCAACGCAACTGGCCAACCAAGCACATTGGCGAAATGCTCTGCGGTGTAATAACCCACATAACATAACATTGACAGCGTACCTACCGTGAGTAATGCGCGACTACGCACCGTGGTACTCAAAAATATCATTAATGCAGAAAGCCCAAGATAACTGAGCTCAAATAACGTGCCTCTGACTGCCGCAAATACTGCACTTAACAAAACCACCGAACCCGCAACATACCAAAAAGACGCAATGGCTAAATGGCGAGATTGATTTAAAGCATAGGCAATACACATGAGCGAAGCACCTATTACCGTGCCGATGAGTTTTTCATTCATATCCCAAAGATCAAACAAGGTGACTAAAAAGACACTGCTAAAGAAAATGGCGAAAAATGCCAACACCGTCTGCCGTTTAGCGTAAAAAACTGCGCCTTGCTGAATCAACATATACAGCGTCATCAACAGTATTCCGTAGCGTGCATCGCCGCCGGTTGAGTATTCCTGAAGCATGACTAGGATGCCTGATGGCTGTAAGAAAGCAGCCATCAGAAAAAATGGCGTTGCGGCACGTTCGTATTTTTTATCAGACAAGCACGCCAACGCCATCACAAATAGAACAAACCCCGTTCCCAATGTCACAATGACGCGAGCCGCTGAGCCAAAATCATGCCAGTACATTGAGATGAAAATACCAATGCCTGCAAACACAAAAATGCCGCCGATATAGCCCAGTAATTTGGACAATATACTTGTGGACTGCCTTTCTACTTGCGCTTGCGGCTGGCTTAATGCCTGAATAATTTCTTCCAGCGATATGTTGTTATTTCGAGCCAGCGAAACAATGTCTTGCAAAGCATCTTCTTTATGCAACATGGCGGCCACCCCTACTTTTTAACCACCCAACCAACAAACTGCATTTGGTTGTAGTAGTAATTTTGTTGAGCATTAGGCACTTTATAAGCAACGCCGCCTTTTTTAAGCCGATAAGCACTATTACGATAACCACCACCAAACATTCCGCCAACCAAGCCACCACCGCCATAATTCGGCCCTTCCAGCACATAGCCATCTGGGGAGTTACTGGCGGTATCCACTTGCATGGTTTTGGTTTCATCCAACACAATTTCGCCATTGGCTGCGGCAGCGCCTGCTTTTGCTGCATCGAAGCTTATTTCACGCACCGTCTCCGTTTTTCCGTCGTAAGCCATGAGTTTTTTTGCATTGTAATTTCTGTTTTTCTCATCACTCTTTTTGGCTTTAACCATCAGTTGATGATCTTTCACACTAAAATCAAATTGATAGTCAGAGGCATTTTGATAGTCGTAATGAACGGTAGTAAACAGCATTTCATATTGCGGCGGCGTGGCCATAGATTTGGGAATCACTGTTGCAACAAAAAACAGCACTATGAGCAATAACGGTAGTGTTAGGCCGATAGCTAACACTAGATTTTCTTTAATGAATTTTTTCATCAATCACCTCACACTTCGCGTTAATAAACTGGCTGATTTCGTTAAACACGATCTCATGTAAATCTGGCTGCAAACAATCCACTTCCACAACGTCATCCATGCCACGCAACCAAGTGAGCTGGCGCTTAGCCAGCTGACGTGTCGCAAAAATACCTCTATCGCGCAACTCAGCCGCATCATACTCACCCGCCAAATACTCCAAAGCCTGACGGTAACCCACGCAGCGCATAGACGTACTATCTGGCGTGAGCGTTGGATATTTCACTTGCAAAGCTTTCACTTCATCCAGAAAACCTGCCGCCAACATTTGGTCAAATCTATGTGCGATGCGCTCATGCAACACTTTACGGTCACTTGGCACCAATGCGATTTTAAGCAAGCGATAAGGCAAGCCTTCGCCGGTTGACTCCTTATGCAGTGCCGTCATGGTTTTGCCCGTGATTCGATACACTTCCAGCGCACGCTCAATACGCTGAGAGTCTGCTGGTTGCAGACGAGCAGCTGTTTCTGGGTCAATTTGTGCCAACTTGGCATGCATAGCAG
>DAIDAH010000128.1 GCA_027310735.1 Methylotenera sp.
TGGTAAAGGCATCGCCGCCGCCAGTCTTGGCGCAATTCTAGAATCACGTGGTATTAAAGTAACCATGCTGAAGCTGGATCCCTATATTAACGTTGACCCTGGTACGATGTCGCCTTTTCAGCACGGTGAAGTATTCGTGACTGATGATGGTGCGGAAACGGATCTGGATTTAGGGCACTATGAACGCTTCATTAGCCAGCGTATGGCGAAACGTAACAACTTCACTGCAGGCCAGATTTACGAAACCGTGATTAAAAAAGAACGTCGCGGTGAATATCTAGGTAAAACTGTACAAGTCATTCCCCATATTACCGACGAAATTAAAGCGCATGTAAAACGCGGAGCTGAAGGCGCTGATGTGGCTATCGTTGAAGTTGGCGGTACTGTGGGTGATATTGAGTCCTTGCCGTTTCTTGAAGCAATCCGTCAAATGGGTTTTGAGGAAGGCCGTAGTAATACCTGCTACATCCACTTAACCTTATTGCCTTGGATTCCAACAGCGGGTGAGCTTAAAACCAAACCTACACAACACTCTGTGAAAGAGTTGCGCGAGATTGGTATTCAACCGGATATTTTACTATGCCGTGCAGACCGTAATATCCCTGACGATGAGCGCTACAAAATTGCATTGTTTACCAATGTTGCGTCAGAAGCGGTAATTAGTGCGATTGATGCAGATTCTATCTACAAGATTCCTGGCTTATTGCATGACCAGCATTTGGATGAGATCGTTTGTGATAAGTTGGCCATACAAGCTAAGCCTGCTGATTTGTCCAGCTGGGAAAAAATTGCCTTTGCATTGGCTAATCCTAAGCATTTAGTGAATGTTGCGTTTGTTGGTAAATATGTTGATTTAACCGAGTCTTACAAGTCACTTACAGAGGCGCTGATTCATGCTGGCATTCACACTGAATCTAAAGTAAAAATTCATTATATTGATTCAGAAGACATTGAAAGTAATGGTACTGATGCGCTTAAAGGCATGGATGCCATCTTGGTCCCAGGTGGCTTTGGCGTGCGCGGTACAGAAGGTAAAATTGCTGCAATTAATTATGCCAGAACTAACAAAGTGCCTTATTTAGGTATTTGCTTGGGTATGCAATTGGCTGTGATTGAGTTTGCGCGCAATCAAGCACATTTGGCTGATGCAAATAGTACTGAATTCAATCCGAATGCTGAGCACAAGCTGATTGGTTTGATTGATGAGTGGCAAGATGCATCTGGCAATGTTGAGAAGCGTGATGAAAATTCCGACTTGGGCGGTACGATGCGCCTAGGTGCTCAGGCTTGCCCAATCGTACCTAACACAATTGCGGCGAGTATTTATGGAGCTCAGGTGAATGAGCGTCACCGCCATCGTTATGAAGTGAATAATCATTATGTAGAGCAGTTGAAAGCTGCTGGTTTGGTCATCTCTGCTAGAACACCAACAGAGGATTTATGTGAAATGATTGAGTTGCCGCAAAACGTGCATCCATGGTTTGTGGCTTGTCAATTCCACCCGGAATTTACATCTAATCCACGCACGGGGCATCCTCTATTTATTGCATATGTGACAGCAGCTTTGGCTAATAAAAAATAAATGAGCAGTTTTCAGGTAAGTATCAAAATTAGGTTTTAAAAAGGCTCTAAAATGAAATTATGTAACTTTGACGTGGGTCTTGAACATCCACTATTCTTGATTGCAGGTCCATGTGTGATTGAGTCACAACAAATGGCGATTGATACGGCAGGGCAACTTAAAGAGATTGCTGCTGCACTGGGGATTCCATTTATTTACAAATCTTCATACGATAAAGCTAACCGTAGTTCGAATAAAACATTTCGTGGTTTTGGTATCACAGAAGGCTTGAAAATATTAGATGAGGTTCGCCGTCAAATTGGTGTGCCGATTTTGACTGATGTGCATACAGAAGAACAAGTGCCAGAAGTGGCAAGTGTGGTGGATGTGCTGCAAACCCCAGCATTCTTATGTCGCCAGACTGATTTTATTACG
Organism: Methylotenera sp.; assembly: GCA_027310735.1. Lineage (GTDB taxonomy): Bacteria > Pseudomonadota > Gammaproteobacteria > Burkholderiales > Methylophilaceae > Methylotenera. The sequence continues at coordinate 1,997 of DAIDAH010000128.1, forward strand.
GCTTGTGCTAAATCAGGTAAGCCAGTGAATATCAAAAAAGGCCAGTTTATGGCGCCTGGTGATATGAAAAATGTGGTGCAAAAAGCTAAAGATGCTAATGGTGGTTTGGATAATATTATGGTCTGCGAGCGCGGTGCATCGTTTGGTTATAATACTTTAGTCTCCGACATGCGTGGATTGGCCATTATGCGCGAAACCAATTGTCCTGTTGTGTTTGATGCTACGCACTCAGTGCAGCAACCAGGCGGTCAGGGCGATAAAAGTGGTGGTCAACGTGAGCATGTGCCTGTGTTGGCACGCGCTGCAGTGGCAAGCGGTATTGCGGGTATTTTCATGGAAACCCATCCAGACCCATCTAAAGCTTTATCAGATGGCCCAAATGCATGGCCACTATATAAAATGAAAGACCTGTTGGAAGTGCTTGTGGACTTGGATAGACTCGTAAAAAAAGCCGGTTTTATTGAAAGTACTTTGTAAAAAACTTTGTTTAGAAAATAGCTGTATATAAAAATAACCGTATATTTAGCGCTAGGTTACTTAATGGTGACTTAGATGCTGGTTTTAAATTTAAGGAAAAATGATGAGCGCAATTGTAGATATTATCGCCCGAGAGATTTTAGATTCACGTGGTAACCCAACGGTTGAATGCGATGTACTGCTGGAAAGCGGTGTTATTGGTCGCGCTGCCGTGCCATCTGGTGCTTCTACCGGTAGTAAGGAAGCAGTTGAATTGCGCGATGGCGATAAAGGCCGTTATTTAGGTAAAGGTGTTTTGCAAGCGGTTGAAAACGTAAATACTGAAATTACCGAAGCCATCATTGGTTTGGATGCAGAAGAACAAAGCTTTATCGATAAAACTTTGATTGAGTTGGATGGTACTGAGAATAAAGACCGTCTTGGTGCGAATGCAATTCTAGCGGTATCTATGGCATGCGCGCGTGCGGCTGCTGAAGAATCTGGCTTGCCACTGTACCGCTATTTAGGCGGTTCTGGCGCGATGCAATTGCCAACACCGATGATGAACATCATCAATGGTGGTGCGCATGCGGATAACAGCGTTGATATGCAAGAGTTCATGATTATTCCAGCAGGTCGTCCAACATTCAGAGAGGCGTTACGTTGTGGTGCTGAAGTGTTCCATGCGTTGAAAAAGACTTTACATAAAAAAGGTTTGGCAACGACGGTCGGTGATGAAGGTGGCTTTGCACCAGACTTACCATCTAATGAAGCTGCGATTCAATACATTATGGAAGCGATTTCAGATGCAGGCTATGAGCCGGGTCGTGATGTGTATTTGGGTTTAGATTGTGCGAGTACCGAATTCTATAAGGATGGTAAATACCATCTGGCTTCAGAAGGTTTGCAATTGTCATCAGGTCAATTTACAGACTATCTAGCCACTTGGGCTGACAAATACCCAATCATCAGCATTGAAGATGGTATGGCTGAATTTGACTGGGACGGTTGGGATATCTTGACGCAACGCCTAGGCAAAACAACGCAATTGGTTGGCGATGATTTGTTTGTAACTAATGCAAAAATCTTGCGTGAAGGCATTAAACGCGGTGTTGCAAACTCAGTATTAATCAAAGTAAATCAAATCGGTACGTTGACTGAAACATTCCTAACTGTAGAAACGGCTAAACGCGCCGGTTACACTGCGGTGATCTCACATCGCTCAGGTGAAACTGAAGATACAACGATTGCTGATATTTCAGTAGCAACCAATGCGTTACAAATTAAAACTGGTTCAATTTCACGTTCAGAGCGTATTGCTAAATACAATCAATTGTTACGTATTGAAGAAGAGTTAGGCGATGCATCTAGCTATGCAGGCTTATCAGCTTTTTATCAATTGTTTAAGTAATTGCTATTAGATATAGGCGAGAACGCTTAATTGAAAGCACTGACGCTTATATTTGTGATCCTTATCGCCTTGCTGCAGTATCCGCTGTGGCTAGGCAAGGGGAGTTGGTTGCGTGTGTGGGATTTGAATCGTCAAATTGGCGAGCAGCAAGAAAAAAATAATGCACTGAAAGCCCGTAACGATACGCTGGATGCTGAAGTGCGAGATTTAAAAAGCGGACGCGCTGCGATTGAAGAGCGTGCGCGTAGTGAGCTAGGCATGGTAAAACAGGATGAAGTGTTTTACCAAGTGCTCGAGAATTCTATGCCTAAAAATACTAGATTATATAATCCGGGTTTAATTGACCCACCAAAGCAAAAGCCAGTGGCTTCGGTAAGCAAACCAAAGCCATAGCAGTTTAATTAGTTGATGCTTGTCTCAAGCTGATATGGCAATGCTTTAATAGTCAATGCGATATCGTTCCAAAAAATCCCATCTTGCTCTAAATTCTCTAATCTAGATTCTGCCAGAATGTCAAAGCCAGTATCCGTTGATGGTGCACAACGCACAATTTTTCCTATGGCTTGCTTATTGTTGTCCAGAATGTCATCGCCAGTTTGTGGCATAACTCCAGAATTATGGTTGCTAGCAATGTGCGCTAACTGTGTACGACGTTTCACTTTGCCCAAATAATGGGTGCGTGCGACTATTTCCTGACCTGTATAACAACCTTTTTTGTAGTTGATGGCATTGAGTGCGTCCAGATTCAGCATTTGCGGTACAAACTCTTCCTGCGTTTTTAGTGTGACTTCAGGGATGCCTGCTTGAATTTCCAGCCATTCCCAGCATGCGGCACCTACAGGTTTTGCTGATACTTTTAAGGCATCCCAAATAGTAATGGCATGTGTAGTATCGGTGAAGATTTCATAACGAGGCGTAGTGCCTGGTAGTTTGAGTAGTGAACCTTTTTCTAGGCTGACTAACTCAAAATCTTCTTTCGGCACTTGAGAGAATATTGGTTGCAATAGTTCAGCAGCATTGTGACCGTTGATGCCTATTTTAATGATGCTTTTAGAAACGTCTTCAATTGTGACCTTGCTGCGCATAATATACATTTTTAAGCGTTTGGCGATGGTCTCAGTGAGTTCTATCGGCATTTGCAAATGCACAGCATTATTCTGTGAAAATGCCAAGAACAATGCCAGCATCCGTCCTTTAGGATTGCAGTAAGCCGTGTAGTGCGCATTTTGTCCATTCAGAAGCTTGATATCGTTGGTCACTTGACCCTGAAGGAATGTCTGCGTATCGTCCCCTTGCAAGCGCAGTAAGCCTAAGTGTGAGAGGTCACAAACAACGGTTTCATTCATCGTGGATTGTAGTTCAGCAGCAGGGTCACCAAAGCTGATGACTTTGTCATTCTGAATCACTGCATTTTGATTATTTGAAGCGCTTTGTAGAAAGTTCTGCCATTCTTGCATGTGCGTGTTAACCTTTAGTTTTATAAGTCTTAGATGCTTACGTGAAGCCGATTCAGCTAAATTTCAAGTCATCTATTCTTTTGTCAGCATTAATTGTTGGAATGAGTCTGGGTGCGTGTTGTATTTTATGCCTGCTTACTTTGTTTTGGCAGATTAAATTATTGTTGATATTCGTTATTGTGGGTTCCGCAAGCTATGCAGTCTGCTGTTATGGCTTATTGATGTTGCCATGGTCATACGTTGCGTTAAATATTAACGTGAAAAATCAGTTGCAATTGATTCGCAAAGATGGAAAACAATTAGATGTGGTCGCTCAGGCAAATAGTGTCGTTACGCCGTATTTAACAGTACTTAATTGCAAATTAAGAAATCGAGATCAACTTGATGATATGCCATTAATCATGCGAAGTTTGTTGAGATTTAATATCAACAAACTTTCTTTAACGATTTTGCCGGATGCCTTGGATTCTGAAAGTTATCGTCAGCTATGTGTTTGGTTACGTTGGGGATATTCTTCTCAACTAGGATGATGCCCCAGTTTTTTTAGATGAACGATATCTGTTGATAAAAGTGCGGAGTTGCTTTTGTAGTGCTTGTATTGGGTGTTTTGGCGTATAAGCTAAAATAAATAAGATGCCTGCCAGCCCAGCCAATATCCATCGAACTTCAAAGCCAGCGGTATCACGACGTGCAGGTTTTTGCTGTTTCATCGCACTTAATACGTCTTGTACGCTATCGCCACGCACGTAATTGCCATTAACTTCTTTAGATAAGCTTTTTAGATAAGCTTCATCCAGTTTTGATACATAGCGACCACCTTCACTAGAAGCAACGTTATCATCCCGTACGCCCAAGTTGGATTCTGAAATTTGAGCAATACCCGGTTGCATAGCAAAGCTTTCCGCAGACCAATAGCCGATAAGTTGGTTATGCTCATCAAGCTTTGGAATAGCAGTCCCTTTTTCACTGCCAATACCTACAAATAACCAGCCTTCACCACCTTGAAAAGTAGTTAAGTCTTGTGTATTGAATATATGTAGTTTTGGTGCTTCTTCGCCATCTGTGAAATATACAACTTGCGTTGGTTCTGGAAATGAACGAATTGTTTTTGCTAACGTTAACATGCTAGATCGCACACGACTATTGCCAGACCACGCAGTCCTCCAGTCAAGATGATCTATGGTATCGTTAATCGCATCGAAGTTTTCACAGACTTCTATCGGTGTATAAAGCGCTGCTACGCTAACTCCGGCAAATAGCCCAATGCTCACGTTAGTGCCACATGGTAATTCGCCAATTAATTTATGTAGAGTGTCCTGCATAAATACCATGCGTGAGACAGGTTTACCATTAAGGGTCTTATCTACAACGTTCATGCTTTGGGAAATGTCGGTGACAAACAGATAGCTGTAAATGTCACGTTTCACCGGTATTTTAGGATTAAACAATGCGATTATCAGCAGCAGTAATGCACCTGATAGCAATGCTGCATCATGGCGATGCCGGAAGTAATTGAAAAGCTTATGCATAGCAGTCATTTTATTATGGCAACCCAACTGGAATGTTGCCCATAATTAGGCCTGGTGTGTCGCTTTCACCTGCGCCGGGTACGGGTGAGCCAGGCAACATGGTAAGTAGACGGTCCAGATTGTGTCGTGCGCGCCAGTTTGAGTTGTCTAGCCTTAAAGATTGTTGGTAAGCTGTTTTAGCTTGCTGGAATAGATATTCAGCTTCGGCGCGTACAGTCATGTTCGTACCGTTGATATCCAGACCCCGTCTAAAAAAGATGTTACCCAGATTGTAGTGGATAATAGCTTTTTGTTCGGTATTGGCTGTATTCAATAATTTGTTAAACAGCAGGGTTGCCTCTTTATAACGCTCATTTTTAGCGAGCCAGAATGCGGTTGAAAATTTCGCCTCAAAGCTTTCTAAGTCAGTTTCAGCTGGTTTTCCTGAGCGAATCGCAATATTAAATGCATCAATTTGTTTGATGCGCGTATAGAAATATGCACTCCCTACGCCTGTTAAAATAGCTAGTGACATGAATAGCCACGTGAGTCTTTTTACTGTAAAAAAGTGCATTATTTTTAAGTTTAGTGCCATGTTTTAACCTCTAAATATTTAACCCCAAGCAATAGGCTGATCATGATCGCGGCGATGATGAAGCATAAGTTTGAATATTCTTGCCCCGGGATTCTTTCTAAGTATTTGATGGGTTTTTTTTCACGATTGTTAATGTCGTTCATTGCTAATTGCAATGACTTAGGATCTTCTGCCTCGTAGGCCATGAACGGTGTTTTGAGTGTTTTAAAATACTCATTTAACTCTATTTCTGCAGGTAATGCTGAGTCTTCTTTTGGTTTGAAGTTAGTATCAAAAATACTTATGCCGTCAGGTTGACGAAGAACAATCCAATAAAGGCTGATATGTAAACG
>DAIDAH010000129.1 GCA_027310735.1 Methylotenera sp.
TTATTGGACGAAGTGGCGTTTCATAATATAGATGCACGTCTGGCTAAACTATTGCTTGATGAGGCTGGCACTAATATCAGCCGCACTCACCAGCAAATTGCCGATGAACTGGGCACCGCACGTGAGGTGATCAGTCGCCAACTTAAACACTTCGAGAATAAAAACTGGGTATCACTCGGGCGCGGCCATATTGAGGTGCTAGACAAAGACGCACTGCGTAAAATATTAAGTTAAATAGTCACTCAGAATACGAGATCCTATTGGCTAACTTTGCAATCTACACACTCACCCTTGCTAACGTCATAACCTTTAATTGCAGCGAGGCCCTTCACACCGGTCATAATCGTACCGTCAAGTATGGCTTCATTCAAATTAGCACCAGTAATATCTGCTCCAGTTAAATCAGCTTTACTGAAGTCTGCCCTGAACAAATTAGTGTTGCGCAAATTAGCATTACGGAAATTTGCAAAGCGCACATTAGTGCGATTAATATCGGCACCTTCAAAATTACTATTGGCAAAATTGCCACCAATGGCATCAAAACGCATCGCGCCCATTGGCTGGTTACCAATATCCAAACCAAAACGACCATGCGAGATATTGGCATCACTCATATCCACATTGCCCAAGGTACCGATCATACGTGCATTGGTAAGGTTTGCTCCTTTAAAGCTAGTTTTATCAAAAATGGCTTGAAATATAGTCGCGTCTTTAAGGTTTGCATGGCTCAAATCGGCATTTTCTAATCTAGCTAAATTAAGATAAGCACGCTCCATATTCGCACCGCTTAAATTGGCTCCGCGTAAATAAGCACCGAAGAAACTTGTATTCGTCATATTGCAATGGCGTAAATCCAATCCATCCAACTCCAAGTAGCCCGCATCTTTATTAGACAAGTCACAGGTTTTACTGTGAATTTGACTAAGAGCATCTTGCTGGCTAATTTTTTCACGGACTATCTCAGCATTTTTAGCATAAAATTCAGCCGCTTTTGTTGCCATGGCCTTAGGGTTTTCCAAAAATTTTGTCTTGGACTCCTGACTGGAAAAACAATATCTTTTACCTTCAAACATGGCATTCACTTCGCACTTGGTCTGCACCATCATGCCACTTGCAAGCCCCATTGCACATTGCCCATTAAACTCATCAGCAACAGCTGAACCCGTGAGACAAAAAAGCATTGCGGCTATCATTATCTGAAAAATCTTCATATTATTCTCCTTATTCAATCGAACAACTCACGCCGACAGCGCGAGCAATGCCGAATGAAGTATCCACGCTTCAACAGCCCACCACAGTAACTTAAGTCACATAACAAGTGCTGATACACGAGAATTACCTTAACATAACTTTAACTATGCTGGCACACATGACAAAGCATCATACTCACTATGAAAACAAAAATGCATCAGAGTTCTGAAGTGAGCAATACAAACTGATAGTAGACTCACTTAATCCCGGGTTCAAACCAATTTAATTTTTCACGTAACCGCACTACTTCTCCAATAATAGTCAGGCATGGTGCTTTAATATTGGCAGCACTCACTTTATCAGCCAGATCACTGACTGTAGCAACAACTACACGCTGATGCTGCGTTGTACCTTGTTGAACAACAGCCGCAGGCATGTCTGGCGATACGCCATGCACTAAGAGTTGCTTGCAAATTTCAGCCATGCCAACCAATCCCATATAAATCACAACGGTCTGGCGCGGACGCGACATGGCAGCCCAATCCAAATCTAAAACACCATTCTTTAAGTGTCCGGTAATAAATAGGCAGGCCTGTGAGTAATCCCGATGCGTAAGAGGAATGCCCGCATAACTTGAAACGCCATTAGCGGCGGTAATACCGGGCACCACTTGGAACGGAACACCATGCTCCATTAAGGTTTCAATTTCTTCACCACCACGCCCGAAAATAAAAGGGTCGCCGCCTTTTAAACGCAAGACACGCTTACCTTGCTTGGCTAAGTTGGCCAAAAGCACATTAATTTCTTCTTGCGGCAAAGTGTGTTGGTCGCGCGCCTTACCCACATAAATCAGCTCGGCATCACGGCGCACTAATTCCATCACTTCTGCGCTTACCAACTTATCATATACACAGACGTCACATTGCTGCATAAAGCGTAAAGCTCTGAATGTCAGCAAGTCTGGGTCACCTGGGCCAGCACCAACCAAGTAGACTTCGCCATGATGCGTAACATCTGACGTCTCAGCAAGCACTGCATTCAATGCTTGTCTGGCAGCTTCTTCTTGGCCGGATAAAATACGTTCAACGATTGGCCCTTGCAACACGTCTTCCCAGAAAATACGGCGCTCCTGACTGGTTTTGAACTTCGCTTTCACTTTATTTCGAAATTCACCTGCTATGGTAGCAATACGGCCATAACCAGCGGGCAACATTGTTTCAATCCTGCTACGAATATGACGCGCCAACACTGGCGCTTTACCCTCGCTGGAAATCGCAATCACCACTGGCGAACGCTCAACGATGGACGCCATGGTAAACGTACATAAAGCAGGACAATCCACAACATTCACAGGAATATTCTGTAGTTTTGCATCACGCGAAACGGCTTCATTCACCGCCGTATCATCTGTCGCAGCAATCACCAGACAAGCGCCTTGCAACTGCCCCGCAGTATAAGTCGTCGGTGTATATTGAATGGTTTTCGCATCCACTAGCGCCTGCAACTCAAGGCAAAGTTCAGGCGAAACTACAGTCACCGCCGCATTAGCTTTTAATAGCGTAACCACCTTGCGTGAGGCAACATCACCGCCGCCAACCACAACACATAAACGACCAGTAATATTGATAAAAATAGGGAGCGCTTGCATAGAATTTCAACTTGTTGATTTAATGCTATTTTACCTTGCACATGCCAAATGCGCTAAAATTATGCTTTGCAAATTTGTAATAACATTTTGACTCCAGCTAAACCAGATCATTCCAAAAATTCAGCTGCGCCTGAAACTGCCAGCCCGAAAAAAGTATTCATTAAAACCTTTGGTTGCCAAATGAATGAGTACGACTCATCACGCATGTCAGATATGCTTAATGCGTCCGAAGGCATGGTGGAAACACTCACTCCAGAAGATGCCGATGTGATTTTGCTCAATACCTGCTCTGTGCGTGAAAAAGCAGAAGAAAAAGTATTTAGTCATCTCGGCCGCTTTATTCCACTCAAAAAAGCCAATCCTAATTTAGTCATCGGCGTCGGTGGCTGCGTAGCTTCACAAGAAGGCGCCAGCATCATCACCCGCGCGCCTTATGTAGACGTAGTCTTTGGTCCACAAACCTTGCATCGCCTGCCGGAGCTGATTAAAAACAGCCAAAGCAGCGGCCAATCTCAAGTAGACATTACGTTTCCGGAAGTGGAAAAGTTCGACCATTTGCCACCGCCACGAATTGAAGGTGCCAGCGCATTTTTAAGCATTATGGAAGGCTGCAGCAAATATTGCAGTTTTTGCGTTGTGCCGTACACACGTGGAGAAGAAGTATCGCGCCCATTTGCAGACATTCTGACCGAAGCCGTGCAACTGACTGAACAAGGAGTGAAAGAAATCACCTTGCTTGGGCAAAATGTGAATGCCTATCGCACCGAATATGAAGGCGTAGAAGCAGATTTAGCCATGCTGATTGAAACCATTGCCGAAATTCCGCAGATTGAACGCATCCGCTTTACCACTAGTCACCCGAATGAAATGAGTCAGCGCCTGATTGATTGTTTCGCCAACATCCCAAAACTTGCAGTGCAGCTACATTTACCAGTACAAGCAGGTGCAGACCGCGTACTTATGGCGATGAAACGCAACTACACAGCACTGCAATACAAATCGACCATACGCAAACTACGTGTGGCGAACCCTAACATTACATTCACCTCAGACTTCATTGTTGGCTTTCCCGGTGAAACAGAGGCAGAATTTGAAGCTACGGCTAAACTCATGCAAGACGTAGGCTTTGATTACAGCTTCAGCTTTTTATACAGCCCTCGCCCAGGCACACCAGCTTCTTATTTAGAAGATACAACCTCACAGGAAGTAAAGCTCGCGCGTTTAAGCAGATTGCAGGCAATCAATGAAGCGCAAGGCAAACTGATTAGTGAAGCCATGCTCGGCAGTGTGCAGCGCGTGCTGATTGAAAGCGCCTCATGGAAAAATGCCAGCGAACTTGCAGGCAAAACCGATAACAACCGCATTGTCGATATCGCAGGTAATGCTGACCTCATACATCAGTTTGTTAATGTACGCATTACTGACGTGTCCAACCCACGCCGCTTACGTGGCAAAATTTTAGAAAACTAACCATCAATATGGAAATCACTTTAACGCCTGAAGATAACGTCCGCCTAGCCAACCTATGTGGCGCACTTGATGAAAACATCAAGCAAATCGCAGATGCACTGGACATTGAGATTGCGCGTCGCGGTGCAAACTTCAAGTTGACCGGCGATACAAATCACATGCGCTTAGCTGCACAACTGCTTGAGAACTTTTACATCCGCGCTAAAAAGCCGATTGATCTTGAAGAAATCCAATTAGGTTTAGTTGAAATTGATAAATTAAAACCCGAAGACGTTGCAACTTCAATTGCGCCGATATTAATGACGCGCCGCAGTGAATTACATGGCCGTACCCCAAGACAGATTGCTTATTTACAGCAAATTCAAGAGCATGACATTACCTTTGGCATAGGCCCTGCGGGTACAGGTAAAACCTATCTGGCGGTTGCCAGTGCGGTAGATGCCATGACGCGCGACCGAGTGAAACGCATTGTACTTGTACGCCCTGCCGTTGAGGCTGGTGAACGACTGGGATTTTTACCGGGCGACTTAAACCAGAAAGTTGACCCTTACTTACGCCCACTATATGACGCATTGTATGACTTAGCAGGCTATGACACGGTCAATAAAATGTTTGAACGTGGCGCGATTGAAGTAGCACCATTAGCATATATGCGTGGCCGTACACTGAACCAAAGTTTTATTATTCTGGATGAAGCGCAAAACACCACTCCAGAACAAATGAAAATGTTTTTAACACGTATTGGCTTTGGCACCAAAGCAGTCATTACGGGTGATGTGACTCAAATTGACTTGCAACGTCATCAGAAAAGCGGCTTGGTAGAAGCACAAAAGGTACTAAAAGACATCAAGGGTATCGCCATGACACACTTCTTATCTGCCGATGTCGTGCGCCACCCACTAGTACAGAAAATCGTGAATGCCTACGAAGAATACGAGCTTAAAAATAATTAGCATTAAATTCAGTGATCCTACTTTCGGGATATGATTTTGGGGATATAAAGTGACGCCAAATAATTTTAGTAGATTGATGCAACGTTGCATGGGACTGGTCGCACAGGCGGTACTCATGACCATTGCCATTGCAACTATCTTTGCTGTATTTCAAGCCATTATGCATATTTGGCAAGCGCAGGTGATTACCGTCGGCGACCTGTTGTTGCTATTTTTGTACCTCGAAGTCATGTCTATGCTCAACCATTATCTTGGCTCAGGCAATCTACCGGTACGCTATCCGCTATACATCGGCATCATCGCGCTGGCGCGTTATCTGGTACTGGAAATTGCTGAAATTAACGCACTCACCATGTTTGCACTTTCAGGCTCCATCCTACTGATTTCTTTGTCTATTTTAGTCGTTCGCTACGGTCACGTACGTTTCCCCTATATAGACTGCCCGACACAATCCGACAATTAACAATACAAAGCCCCGCGTGAACATACTTCATGTGGGGCAATATTTTTTCACTGCCAATTTAACGCTATATGCCAAACCTCGACATCACCATTCAGTATGCCTCAAACCAAAGCCAGCTACCCACAAAAAGCCAATTTAAAAAATGGGCTAAAGCCGCACTACGAGTTGACACCTCAGTTACTATTCGCATCGTTGACGAAGCCGAGGGGCGTGAACTCAACAACAGTTATCGTGGTAAGGATTACGCAACCAACGTGCTAACATTTCCGTTAACAGAAGAGCCTTATTTAATGGGTGACATCATCATCTGTGCGCCAGTAGTTGAGGCTGAAGCCAAAGCACAGAGCAAGCTACTTGAGGCGCACTACGCACATTTAACTGTACATGGCATCTTACATTTACATGGTTACGACCATGAGACGGAAGCGCAAGCTGAGCTCATGGAAGGCATAGAAACTGCAATAATCACAAAATTAGGGTATGCTTCACCTTATCTTATTTTAGAGGGCGCCAACTAATGGCCACCGAGTCGGAAAAACCGAATAACAAACCAAGTTTACTAGAACGTTTAAGTCATTTTTTATTACGCGAGCCTGAAGACCGCGAGCAACTTGTAGATCTTTTACATGGTGCTTACGAAAACAGCCTGATGGATGCTGACTCGCTCGCAATGATTGAAGGCGTGTTGCAAGTCAGCGAAATGCAAGTGCGCGATATCATGATTCCGCGCTCACAAATGGATGTCATCGACATCACAGACCCTGCTGAAGTATTTATACCCTACGTTATCGAAACCGCCCACTCGCGCTTTCCTGTCATTGAAGACAATAAAAACGATGTCATCGGCATTTTGCTCGCCAAGGATTTACTGCGCTACTATGCCGGTGAAGACTTTGAAATACGCGACATGTTGCGCCCTGCTGTATTTATCCCTGAAGCCAAGCGCCTGAATGTATTGCTGAAAGAGTTTCGCAGTAACCGCAACCATATTGCCATTGTCGTAGATGAGTACGGCGGCGTTGCTGGCATGGTGACGATTGAAGATGTACTTGAGCAAATCGTTGGTGACATTGAAGACGAATACGACTACGACGAAGATGAAGACAACATCATTCAAAATGCAGATGGTCAGTACCGCGTGAAAGCCCTCACCGAAGTAGCAGATTTCAATGAAATTATTGGCACAACATTAAGTGATGAAGAGTTCTCAACAATTGGCGGCTTAGTCGTTAATCAATTCGGGCACTTGCCCAAACGTAATGATGAAATCACTTTCAATGGACTTCACGTTAAAGTATTGCGTGCTGACAGTCGCCGTCTGCACAGCATTTTAGTCGAAGTCTTACCAGCAACAATCGACTTCGAAAAGTAGCTACCTATCTGCTGATTTGCCTAATCAAAAATCAGCTAATGCTAACAACTTGAGGAAACAATTAGAGACCTTCAAACATTGTTGTTAGCATCTCGCGCCCTTTCTCCAGCATAAAATATCTAAAGGCTTCTGCCGCTTGTGATGCATTGCGCTTTCTGAGTGCGACCACATGCCATGTACGGATAATCGGCGTATTTTGTATATCCAAAATAATCAGTTCTTTGTTTGTTAGTTCACTGCCAATCGTATGTAAAGAAACAAACGAGATACCCAATCCGGCAATTACGGCTTGCTTTACTGTCTCGTTACTGGATATTTCCATACTGACTATCGGTGAAAGCGAATACTCTGCAAAATAGCGCTCCATAATAGACCGCGTACCAGAGCCAAGCTCTCTGGAGATAAACTGAAACTCATTCAACACATCAGGCATGAGATCCATCTTACCCACCAGAGGATTTAAGGTATTGGCAACAAATACGTGGGGATGGTCAGCAAAGGCTTCGGCACGGGTATCAATTTCTTTTGGCGGCTGCCCCATAATTGCAATATCGATGTCGCCATCACGCAATAGCTCCACCAGTTGCTGCCTGTTTCTTACTTCAATGGCAATTTGCAAGTTAGGATAATCTTTTTTAAACTCCACCAGCATTC